>JAHDBK010000202.1:0-1775 GCA_020630455.1 Saprospiraceae bacterium | reverse complement strand
CTATAGAAGAAGTTACAAAAGTATATAAAGAATTAGATTTAAAAAATGAACAATAATAAAGAATTTTCTTTATTAATCATACACCTTTTAGAATAGTGTTTAGGAATAAGAATACAACATACTAAACATTATTATCACAACTAATAATAATGATACCCCCAAGTATAATTCCCTTCAGATTTACCTTCTATAACAAAATACCCTTTCATTTCGATCTTATCCTCCCCATTAATTTTTCTTTGTGATTTATAAGAACATTTAACTATTCCATTTTTATTAAAAAAATACTTTTTATTATTGATTTCAATATAAGATTTTGAAGTATCCATTTGTATTGAATATTCAATTGGAAGAGCAAGTACTTCAATTGAATCATTCAAAGATGGACAAGCCTCAGTAGTAAAGAAAATCTTTTTTTCGAGTGTTTTTTCTTTAACTTCTAATGTAGTTGCTATATTTTTAATATAATGAAATTCAAGATTAACTAAAGCTAAGTGTATTCCTTTTAGTTGTAAATTCATTTCATTGTCTTTTAAATTGGGTAAAGAAGAAACGCCTTGTTCAAAATCAAAATAAGGAAATGACATTCTTAAAAGTGAATCCAATTCTAGACCTGTACTGTCTTTCAATTCTTTAATCATATTAATAAAATCAAGATTAATATCTTCTAATGATTTTTCAATAGTGATTTTCAAATCCATTGTTTTTGAAGCATTAAAAATATTAGGTGAGTCATTTTCTTTCTCTAATATCATTTTTATATAATCTTGAATTATTTTATATAATTCATCAAAAGAAGTTCTTAAACTTTTAATGTGTTCTTTGCTATGCCGAGCTATTTTTGATTGGTTATCTATTGCATAATAATAATGACCATAATAAAATTTATTATCTTGAATAGCTCTTTCTAATTCTCGGTCAATTCCATTTTCAACCAAATCATAGATTGAATTGCTTGATTTTTGACTTTGACTTAATATTCCAAGAATTAATATAAAATTAATTTATTTAAAAAATAATATTATTTATTTCATCTTATTCATATTAATAATAATGAACTAAATACTCTTTAAAGTTTTTATTTTATAAATAATTGATAAGAGCTTGTATCTCTATAATAATTTTGATTGCCATCCAAGAATTCAGTGATAATTTCATAATTGTTTATACCTCTTTTTTCTGGTTTTAATTTAACCAATCCATTTCCATTTTTAAATGAAAAAATTAAAGGCATTCCATTCACATAAATATTAAGTATTTTATCTAAATTAAATCGTCTTCCCATATAAATATCAACATCCTTTTTTTCCTTTTTATTAGGACAATTTTGATTTTCTATTATTAAAGGTTGGTATTTATAAAAATAATGAGGATAATAATGCCCTCCTGAAATTATAAAAATTTTATTATAAAAATGAGAATAAATTTGGTAACTATTATTCAGAATCATTTTTAAGACAATCTCTCTTTCTTTGCTAGATAATTTTCCTAATGTATCAAGCAAAATTTGAATTTGACTGTTGTATTTTTTATGATAATCTCTTAAGCTACTATCTATTTCATTGTTAGGTAATTTAGCTTCTTTTTGTATGCTTTTCAAAAAATCAAAATAAACATTTTCCATGTTGTTTAAATACTCCCTATGTAATTTAATATGATTTAAAATTTCTTTATTGGTTAACTCTTCATCTAAAAATTGTTCTACTTTTTTAATATATAATAAAGAAATTTCTTTATTAATACGAATATATTTTTTAACAGTATCGTATAAAAGT
>JAHDBK010000201.1 GCA_020630455.1 Saprospiraceae bacterium | reverse complement strand
AAATAAAATTATAAATTATTATTGACATATAATAATTATCATAAATATTTTTATTAAATAATAAAGAAATTTTGTTATAAAATTAAAAATTATTGAATTAAGAAAAAGAAATATTTGCGATTATTAAAAATTAAAAACCATATTAAAGATATTTGCAAAAAAATATAAATTATGATGACTATTTTAGATGGAAAACAACTATCTCTCGATATTCAAAAAGAGATTTTAGAAGCAGTAAATACATTGAAAGACACAGGTAAAAGGGCTCCCCATTTGGCTGCAGTTCTAGTAGGCGAAGACCCAGCTAGTCAATCCTATATTAGAAATAAAGTAAGGTCATGTAATCGAAGTGGTTTTGAATCAACATTAATCCATAAACCTTCTGATATTAGTCAAGAAGAATTATTAGAGATTATTGATTCATTAAATAATGATGATAATATTGATGGATTTATTGTTCAACTACCTCTTCCAAAACATATTAATGAAACTGAAGTCACTCTTGCCATTGAGCCTAAAAAAGATGTTGACGGTTTTCATCCTGCTAATTTTGGAAAAATGGCATTGGGATTAGAGGCATACTTACCAGCTACTCCAATGGGTATTCTTGAAATATTAAAAAGATATAAAATTGAAACATCTGGAAAACATTGTGTTGTAGTTGGACGCTCCAATATTGTAGGTCAACCCATCAGTATATTGTTATCTCAAAAAGCATATCCAGGGAATTGCACTGTTACAATAACCCATAGTAGAACTCAAAATTTAAAAGAAATTTTATTACAAGCTGATATCATTATTGCTGCTATTGGAATTCCTAATTTCGTAGGAGCAGATATGGTAAAAGATGGTGTAGTTGTAATTGATGTTGGTATTAACAGAGTAGATGATGTGACGGCGAAAAGAGGTTACCGTCTAAAAGGTGATGTTGATTTTGAGGAAGTATCTAAAAAAGCATCTTATATCACCCCTGTTCCAGGGGGAGTGGGTCCAATGACTGTTGCTTCTTTATTAATGAATACCCTCAAAGCATACAAAGTAAATACCGAACTATAATTACACTACAATTACATACTTAAACTACTTTTGTGGGGCTTCCTAACCAGAAGCTCCATTTTTTTATTTAATTAGAACATTTTACCATTTTATTTTTGTGAATATTTTCAAAAAATCTTATTTTTATCAAAAAAATTAAAATGAAAAATAGATTTGCCTTTCTAAGTATTATATTCTTAATATTAATTTCCTCTTCTTGTAATCCTTATGCTAAAGAAATTGTCGGTAAGTGGTATATTTCTGCTGTTACAAAAGAAGGAGATGTAGATGATACTGACCAAGACAAGTATATTATTTTCAATAAAGATGGTACGATGATTGGGGGCAGTAATTATAATGATAAATTGAAACACGGCAATTGGAAAATTAACAAAAAAACACAAGTATTAACCATTAAATCCGAAAAAAAATATAACGATGATGGAGATTATAAAATAATCAAAATGGAGGAGAATGAAATCATTATTCAATCTGACAAATTAAAAGCTCAACTCACAAAAGCGACAAAATAGAATAAGGCAAAATAATAAAGAATTTTCTTTATTATTTTATAATCCAACGATACCAAATCGTTTGTAATATTCCTCTTGCTACTACATATACACAAAGGGCTGCCCACAATCCATGATTATCAAAATAATCTAATAAATAATAAGAAGCAATAAATGCAACTAATGATAAAAACATCGTATCTCTCATGGCTTTACCTGCGGTTAAACCTACAAAAACACCATCCCAAATATAAGAGGCAAATCCTAAGATTGGGTATATTATAATCCAAATCATATAATGTTGTCCTTCTGTAATAACAGATTCATCATTCGTAAAAATTCTCAATAAATATTCATCACCAATCCAGAAAAAGATAGAATATAGTACCGCTAATACAGCTCCCCAAACAAAACAATATATAATGGTTTTTGATTTCAATTCAGATTGATTAGCACCTTCGTATTTGCCGACTAAACTTTCTGAAGCGAAAGCAAAACCATCTATACTATAAGACATCCAGTTGATGTATTGCATAAAAACTTGATTGACCGCCAATATAGTAACCCCCATAAATGCAGAACGGTTATAGAAGAAGCCAAATGCTATAATCAAACAGACTGTTCTAATAAAAATATCTCTATTGACTGATGCAAACGCTATTAATTTTTCAACTTGAAATACAATTTGCTTTTTCCAGAAATTGAAATAATGTTTGTATTCATATAAAAAGAAAATAATAGCTGCTACAAGACCAATATATTGAGCGATAAGCGTACCATAAGCCACTCCTTGAATTCCCATCCCATATTGATACACTAAAATATAACTGATTATTATATTTGAAATATTAATAATAAATGTCAATATTAGTGGATAAATAGCATTTTGAAGACCAAAAAACACACCCATAAACACCATTAAACCTAATGCTGCTGGAGCTCCCCAAATCCTTATATTATAATATTCATATATCAAAGGAATAGTAATACCATCTGCCCCTAATAATGGCATGCACCAATAAGCTATTAATTCTTGAAATACAATCATAAACATAGCAACAGAAGTAGAAACTATCAAACCTCTTCCAAAAATGGCAATCACTTCTTCATTATCTTTTCTACCAAAAGCTTGAGCCGTCATACCAGTAGTTCCCATTCTCAAAAATGAAAATGCCCAATAAATAAAATTAAACAACATCGCTCCTAGTCCTATTGCACCAATATGTGCCGCATTACCAATATAACCCATCAATGCAGTATCGACAGAACTCAATAAGGGTACAGATATATTACTTAGAATATTGGGAATTGCCAGCCTAAGAATTTCTTTATTCATTAAAAAATCATTTATTTTGCAAACTTAATATATTAGACGTTATTACGAAAAATTGATTATAGCTAAATTGTCTTTTTAATGATATTCTTCGTTATTCCTCTCAACCATAGCTAAGGCTATGCTTTTCGAGTAATGCCTCGACTATAATTAAAAATACTAATTTATCTTTCATAAAAAACTTTTCGTAATAACGTCTATTAGACATTATTACATAAAATTAATCATCAAAAAACAATTAATATCTAATTATTGTTATCTCATAAATAAAAATTCATAACTGGTAACTGAAAAATATGGAAGCTAAAAAAGTAAGTGATTCAAAAACTATAATGACCGAAATGATAATGCCAAACGACACCAATCCATTAGGAAATTTGATGGGTGGAAATCTGATGAGATGGATGGATATTGCAGGAGGAATCTGTGCAGGGAAGCATTGTGAGCAACATACTGTTACTGCTTCAGTGGACCATGTTTCGTTTCAAAAACCCATTTTAGTAGGTGACGTTATTACTATTAATGCATGTGTCACAAGGGCATTCAATACATCTGTGGAAGTATATGTAGAAGTATTCGCAGCTGATGTAAAAGGAAAACAAAATAGGTTGTGTAATAATGCATATTTTACATTTGTTGCATTAGACGAAGAAAGTAAAAGACCAACAAAAGTTCCTACTGTACTTCCTCTTTCTAATGAAGAACAGGAACAATTCAAAGGAGCTTTACGAAGAAGAGAAGTCAGATTAATATTAGGAAAAAGAATGAAGCCAGAAGAAGCCACACATCTAAAAGAATTATTTACATAAAAAAATATTAAACAAAAGATAAAGAGTTTTCTTTATCTTTTGTTTTTTTATATTAATATTAATATTTTAATAATCATAATTTAAAAACATTTTTACTACCTTAGTTTTCTGTTAATACATAATCATAAGAATGAAACACGCATTTTTCAAAATCGCTAAGTCTGGTAATAATAATATTGGTCTGTATATAGCAGGAATTATCATGATTATTATTGCTTCGTTTATTGGACAAATTCCTTTAGTCCTTGCAGCATTTATAAAAAAATACAATCCTACTGTTGACAATAGCGATGAGGTAATGACAAAATTAAGTGAAATGGATTTTGCTTATTTTGATATGTCATTAAATACCGCTTTCTTTTTATTAATTCTTTCTTTCGTAATTGGTTTTTTGGGGATAGTCTTTTCTATACGAATATTCCATAAAAGAACACTAAAAAGCCTTATAAGTCCCTTTGATAAAATAAGGTGGTCAAGAATAGCCCTTGGTTTTGGAGTTTGGTTAGGAATGGCGATTATCAGTGAAGGAATTTCCTATTATATTGACCCTGATAATTATATCGTTACTTTTGATAGTTCAAAGTTTTTAGGATTGCTTATCATCTGTTTACTGTTCTTGCCTTTTCAAACCAGTTTTGAAGAGTTATTTATAAGAGGGTATCTGATGCAAGGAATGTCACTCTTAACTAAAAATCCACTTATTCCTTTAATCGTTTCATCTTTGATTTTTGGTTTATTACATGGCTTCAATCCAGAAGTTTTTAAATATGGTTTTGCTAAAATGATGTTTTTCTATATTGGAATGGGACTATTCCTTGCTATTATAACAATAATGGATGAAGGATTAGAATTAGCCTTAGGAGTACATTTCGCAAACAACCTCTTTGCTGCTTTGTTTGTCTCTTATGAAGGTGGTGCTTTACAGACCTACTCCATTTTTAAATCTTTGAATATAAATATGGACTATATGGTTTTAGGTTTCACCCTTAATATTACTATATTCATCATCATCATTGCATTCATATTGAAATGGAAAGATTGGAAAAAGATATTTGAAAATATAGTCTATTATGAAGAATCTAATAATAATGATATATTGGATGATATGGCTTTTAAGGATAATTAAATTTTCCATTAATATCGTAAAATAAAAGTTTTTAATTAATTAATAAATCAAATTTTAATAATGAAAAAAGTAAGCGTTCTAATTTGCTTGATTGGTTTAACCCTATATTCATTTGCACAAGCAGACCGTTGGCAACAAAAAGCAAATTATTCGATGGAAATTGATTTTGATGTTGAAAATCATCAATTTACAGGCAAACAAAAAATTGTTTATACTAATAATTCTCCTGAAGACTTAAATAGGGTTTTCTATCATTTATATTTTAATGCTTTCCAGCCTAATAGTATGATGGATGTTCGTTCTAGAACTATTGCGGACCCCGACTCTAGAGTAAAAAGTAGAATTCAAAATCTATCTGCAGATGAGCAAGGATGGCATAAAATCAAATCTGTAAAACACAATGGCAAAGATGTCAAATTTGAAGTAGAAGGAACTATTCTTGAAGTTGAGCTCAGTTCTGCTATTAAATCTGGAAGTACTGCTACTTTGGAAATGGAATTCCATTCTCAAGTTCCTGTACAAGTAAGGCGTTCAGGTAGAGATAGTAAAGAAGGCATTGATTACTCTATGTCTCAATGGTATCCTAAATTATGCGAATACGACTATCAAGGATGGCATGCTAATCCTTATGTAGGAAGAGAATTTCATGGTATTTGGGGCGATTTTGATGTTAAAATTTCTATTGATAAAGATTATATTTTAGGAGCTTCAGGCTACTTACAAAATCCTAATGAAATTGGTCATGGTTATGAAACAGGAACAGTAAAAAGACCTGCAGGAGAAAAATTAACTTGGCATTTTAAAGCACCTAATGTACATGATTTCTTTTGGGGAGCTGACCCAGATTATACTCATGATACATATACTATTAAAGGAGGTAGTATAGAATTGCATTTTCTTTATCAAAAAAATGAAAAAACTGAAGAAGTTTGGAAAATGTCCCAACCCATTATGGAAAAAGCATTAGGTTTTATTGAAAAAAAATATGGAGAATATCCTTATAAGCAATACTCATTTGTTCAAGGAGGAGATGGAGGAATGGAATATCCAATGGGTACGCTCATTACAGGTGAACGTCCTCTAGGTAGTTTAATAGGTGTAATGGTACATGAATGGATGCACTCTTGGTATCAAATGGTATTAGGAACTAATGAAGCATTATACGCTTGGATGGATGAAGGGTTTACCTCTTATGCTTCTAGTGAAGTCATGAATTTCTTGACAAAAGAAGGAGCTTTCCCTGGACAAGAACCAAGTGACAATCCTCATACTGGCTCATATATGGGATATAAGAATTTAGCTCAAAGTGGTTATGAAGAACCAATGACTACTCATGCAGACCACTTCCGAACTAATTTTGCTTATTCTATGGCATCTTATGTTAAAGGAGCTGTATTTTTACATCAATTAGAATACATCGTTGGAGAAAGTGCATTTGATAAAGGTATGTTGGATTATTATAATACTTGGAAGTTTAAACATCCTAATACCAATGATTTTATTCGCATAATGGAGTTGAATTCTGATATGGAATTAGATTGGTATAAAGAACATTGGGTAAACTCAACCAATACTATAGATTATGGCGTAGCTTCTGTTGAACAAGGAGATGCTAAAAAGGAAACGGTTATCAATCTTGAAAAAATAGGTGTAATGCCAATGCCTGTTGATGTAATTGTAACAGAAAAAGACGGCACTCAGCACATTCATCATATTCCATTAAGAATTATGAGAGGAGAAAAAGCTCAAGAAAATAAAGAATTAGATTATACAGTAGAAGAAGATTGGCCATGGACTCATCCTACTTATTCTTTTACTATTGATTGTCCTTTAAAGAAAATTGAAAAAGTTGAAATTGACCACACAAAAAGAATGGCTGACTTAGATAGAAGTAATAATGTCTGGGAAAAAGAATAAATTTTTGTAATTTATTATTATTAATAGACGTTATTACGAAAAGTTTTTTATGAAAGATAAATTAGTATTTTTAGTTATAGTCGAGGCATTACTCGAAAAGCATAGCCGTAGCTATGGTTGAGAGGAATAACGAAGGAT
>JAHDBK010000200.1 GCA_020630455.1 Saprospiraceae bacterium | reverse complement strand
GATAATTTGTTTGCTCCATTCAATTTAATCAATTTCGCATTCGAAAGCCAAATATAAAAAAATGTTTAACAAA
The DNA here is from genome assembly GCA_020630455.1 of Saprospiraceae bacterium. Taxonomy (GTDB): domain Bacteria; phylum Bacteroidota; class Bacteroidia; order Chitinophagales; family Saprospiraceae; genus JAHDCE01. The sequence continues at coordinate 6,816 of JAHDBK010000200.1, read as the reverse complement.
AAAATAGGAGTTTTAGGAGGTGGTCAATTGGGCAAAATGACTGCACTTGCTGCTCAAAATTGGGATGTGCCTTTATGCTTTTTAGATAAATCGCTAGATATGCCATCTGCAAAAGTTTGTCCAGATTTTACTATTGGTGATTTTCAAGACTATGACGATGTCTATAATTTTGGAAAACAATGCGACATCATCACTATTGAAATTGAGTCGGTGAATACTGCGGCTTTAAGAGATTTGGTTGCAGAGGGAAAAATAGTACACCCTGCTCCTGAGATGTTGGAGGTTATTCAAGACAAAGGACTCCAAAAAGAATTCTATTTACAACATGATTTGGCGAGTTCTCCTTTTATTTTATTAGAAAATAAAAAAGAAATCATTGATAAAATCAATCAAAAGGAAATCTCATTTCCTTTTGTCCAAAAAGCAAGAAAAGGAGGATATGACGGAAAGGGCGTAGCTGTAATCAAAAATGAAAATGATTTAGATAAATTAATGGATACGCCTTCGGTTATTGAAGATTTAGTGGATATACATAAAGAGTTAGCCGTTATTGTAGCTCAAAATGAAAGAGGCGAAACCGCTGTCTATTCAACTGTTGAAATGGTATTCAGCGAAGAAGCTAATTTAGTAGAATATCTCTTATCTCCTGCTCGTATTAGTCAAGCACAAGAGGATGAAGCCAAAGACTTAGCAATGCAGTGCATCCAAAAAATGAATCTTTGTGGAATATTGGCAGTGGAAATGTTTTTGACCAACAAAGGGGATATACTCATTAACGAAGTGGCTCCACGTCCACATAATAGTGGTCATCACACTATAGATGCTTGTATTACATCTCAATATGAACAGCTGATTAGAGCCATATCAAACGCTCCTTTGGGCAGTACTAAAAGCACAACCAATGCAATCATGCTTAACTTATTAGGTGAGCCTAATTATAAAGGATTTCCTTTATATTATGGACTTTCAGAATGTATAAAAATTGAAGGAGTTAAAGTCCATATTTATGGAAAAGAGGAAACAAAACCCTATCGCAAAATGGGACATGTTACCATCATAGATGATGATAAAGAGCGTATTATTGAAAAAGCTAAATTTGTAAAAGAGACTTTAAAGGTGATTGTTTAGAAAGTGTTTTTATATCTATCAAAAATTGACTTCCAATCAAAAAGTTTTCTAAGCAAAGGGTTAAAAGATTTGCTCTGTCTAGGCTTATTTTTCTTATTTACATAATAATCCATTTTTTTATTGATTGCCTCATTGTTTAATTTCTCTATTAAACGAATATCTTCACTATCTTTTAAAAAAGCATTAGTGCGTTCCCCTTCTGTGCCAATAATATTCAATTGGTGACTTATAGCGGCGGCTAAACTGCCATTTCTTCCACTGATACCCGTCCATTCATCATTAGAATGAGTATGTTCTAATATTAAAAAGAGGTCTAATAATTGTAAGTGTAATGAGACTTGCTCGGCACTTAATTCCCCTGTGATGATGATGTGTTTTTGCAAGTTATTTTCTTGAATAAACAAATGAATTTTATTTAAAACATTTGAATTAATCTTTCCAATTAATAACAAATATTCTTTATTTTTACTTGGTTTTCTTTGTGAAAATGTTTTTAAAATTACATCAATATTTCTGATTTGTCTGCCGAATGTACCCATTATGAAAGCACCTTCTTCAATACCTAAATCTTGTTTTGTTTTTATGAAATCATTTTCATGAAAATGAACAAAAGGAATATTAGAACCTACTGGAATTACAGCAGCTTCTTTGTAGGGGAGTCGAAGTAAACTTTGATAAAGCGGATTACTTGTAATGGCTTTTTTAGAAAAATGATGAATAGTTTTGACTGTGAAAATTTGCAAAATAGTCTTTATAACTCTCAAAGGTTTTCTGAAATTCATCTTATTTCGTACCTCATGAAAAGTAGTATAAACGGGTACAAAACGAGATAATTTATACAGCATATAAACCAATGTAAAAGAAGTCCCATGAGGATGATAAGTAAAAATATCATATTGAAATAAAACACAATCAAATTGACCTTTTTTTATTTTTTTGACAATGTTTTGACCGCTATTTATATTCCATTTTTTGACGAAAGCATGAACTTTAATACCTGTAATTTCATACTCCTGCTCCTCTTCTTCAGTTCCGCAAAAAACTACAATATCATGCCCCTCTTTTTGAAATTCAGAAGCCAAATTATAAGCATAATGACCGATAGAATCAATATGCGGAGGAAAGCGATAGCTTATGATTGCAATATGTTTATTTTTGTTATTAATCATTTATCAATAAAGTACTTTAAATTCCATTTTTTTAATTTTTTTATTAAAAAGATAGGTAAACAAACCCAAAATTTATTCATTGTAAATTTAATATCATTAATATTAAAAAATACAATCTCACTCAAAATTGAACGACAAAAAGTAATCTCATTTTTATAAAATGCTTCCATAAATATTTCTTTAATGATATATTTTTCTAATGCTTTTTGATGAATATTTATAGAATAATGAGGAATCTCCTCTGAATGCGGTTTGAGATAGACTTTTAATTTATCAAGACTTGATTTTTTGATGTTTGTATTTGTAAGCAATGCTAAAAACAGAGTATGTCGTTCTCTATGAAATTGCTCTTGGTAACTTTGCGTTTTAGAGCTTTCGTGTAATCTGAAATAATTGGTGATTTGTTCTATTTTTAAAATATGATTTTGACCATGCTGAATGAGGTATCTCAACCATATTTCTGCATCAAACATATAATGAAAATCTTCTCTCAAAGGAATAAATTCCTGATATATTTTTAATCTAAAAAAAGTTGTAGGTTGATTGAGGTGGGTTTTGGATAAAGTCTGTTCAAAGGATTTAAAAAGAGATGTGGGCAAAGGATTCAATTTTATATTTCCATTATGATAAAAATATTCTCTTCCACATACCACATTGATACTAGGGTGGTTATAAAATGCTTCTGCTATGATTTTAAGGGCATTGGGCAAATACCAATCATCACTATTCAACCAATTAAAAATTTTTCCTGTACAATGTTTTAAACCTTTATTGATGGCATGGGTTTGTCCATCGTCTTTTTCACTCGTCCAATAACTAATCCATTGCTCATATTTTTTGATGATTTCGATGGTTCCATCAGTACTGCCTCCATCAATTATGATATACTCTAAATTAGGATAATTTTGTAATAAAATAGAACGAATGGTTTGCTCAATAAACGCTCCTTGGTTAAAAGTAGGCGTAATGATAGAAATTTTAGGATAAGCTATATCTGTCCGATAAGTATCGGGCGACACTTCTTGAGTCCAGGCCCAACCTTCTTTATTTTTAGGAGGAGGTGGCAACTTTGATATGATTCCTGCGGATTTCAATTATTGGTATACAATTTATCTAGATTTTCAATCATTTTTTTCAAGGTGAAATGCTTTAAGAAATAGGCTTTATTGTGATTTCCCATTCTTTTTCTAATTTCAATATTATTCTTTAAAAATATTAAATGCTCAATAAGTTGATTAATATTTCCTACGTCAAATAACAGTCCTCCTTTATCGTGTTGAACTATCTCTGGAATGCCTCCTGTATTAGATGCAATGATGGGTAATTCATAGGCCATCGCTTCCAAGAGTACAATTCCGAAGCCTTCCCATCGCGAAGGTAAAACAAAAACATCTGCTTGTTCTAAATAAGGACGCACATCTTTTTTGAAGCCTAATAAATGAATGTTAGATAAGTTTTTTTTCTTAATTAATAAAGAAATTTCTTTATAATCTACTCCGTCTCCGATGATATTTATTTGAATGTTGTTATCTAATTTTTCAGCTGTTTCTAATAAGTAATCAATTCCTTTTTGTGGAAAGATTCGAGCAATACAAAGTACATTAAAAGGATTATCATGAATAATGTTTTTATGGTGAATATGATTAAAATATATTGCATCTATAGCATTATAAATAACGGTAATGTCCTCTTTTTTTATTCCTAATTTTACCAATTCCTTTGCGTTATAATGAGAAATAGCAATGGAACGTCCTTGAAGTTTTTGATATAAATATCTATATAAATTCAATTTTAAAGAAGATTCTTCTACTTCACTGATTAATTCACCATGTAAGTTGTTGAATACTTTTTTTACTATTCCCTGTGCGGCATGTGAACCATAAAAACAAGCTTTCCAAAGGTGATTGTGAACAATGTCTACTTTTTCTTTTATTATTATTTTTCTAATTTTTGAATACAAATTATAAGCAAAGAAGAACTCTTTTAATGGGTTTTTATGATTAAAGTTTAAAAGATACGTTTTATTTGCATAATTTTGAAAATCAGAAACATAATGTCCCTCATGATTGCAAATGACAATTAATCTATATTTGGAAGTATCTATATTTTGCAATATATTGAGTAGGAGCGTTTGAGCTCCGCCCGTATCAGATGATGAGATAATATGTACAATTGTTGTCAATGAAGAAAGTGTTATTTACTACAGCCTATCCGCAATTAATAGCAGGTTCGCAAAAATTATTTCTAGATTTGATTATTGAATTGCCTCCGTCTATTCAAGCAATTGTTGTATTGACACAAGACGGAATAGTTGCTGATTTTTTAAGAAAAGCAGGTGTTCATTGTATTGTTGTTCCACCACCTCCTGCTCTTGATATTTACGGAAAAAAAATACTCCAATATTCAATATTCAAATTAATAAAAGTTTTCTTTTGGGACTATTTAAAATATAGTTTCCAATTGGTAAAGTTACTAAAAAAAGAAGAAATAGACTTGATATTTTGCAATGACCCTCGTTCCGTTATTTTATGGGGATTAGCTAAAAAAATACAAAGTACTCCAATGGTTAGCCAAGTACATACTGAAAATGCCATTGGTTCTTTTTTTTGGAACATTTTTCAAAGCATTCCCAATCAATTTACGGCAGTGAGTGAAGCGGTAAAAAAACAATTGAATCAAAAAAATCAAAAAAACACAAAGGTCATTTATCCTTATCCTATAATAGAAAAATTGAGCCATAAAGAAGCGGTTTCTCCTTGGATTAATTATCATAAAAAAAAGGGATATACTATCATCATGTGCTTCTCTTCTCTCATGCCTATGAAGGGACTCCATCATCTTTTAGATGCTATGAATGAAATGAAAGTGCTAAATGCTCAATATATGGTTTTGTGCTTCGGTTCAATACTTGACGATTTTAAAGAGTACGTTGATTATTTATATCAAAAAAGAGATGAGTATAATTTAGATAATATCACCTTTGTAGATTGGGTAGAACGACCTTTAGATTATATGCAGTTAGCGGATATTGTATTATTACCTTCAATTCAAAAAGAAGAATTAAAAATAAAGAATTCTCTTTATCAAATTAAATCTAGTGAAGGTTTTCCCTTAGTTGTTTTAGAAGCGATGGCTCTAGGAAAGGTAATTATTGCTTCCAATTTGGCAGGTACTCCTGAACAAATCAATGATGAAGTAAATGGCTTTTTAATTCCTCCTTCCAATGCTCATGCTATACAGGAAAAATTAGCATTATTAATTCAACAAAAAGAATTGGTGAAAAAGATTCAAGAAGAAGCTAAAAAAGATAAGAAATCTACATATAGCAAAGAAAAATACATTCAACAATACATTGAAATTTTACACAAGTGAATAAAGAGATTTTGCTGGCATATTATTTGTTAAAATATATGTAGAATAATGATTAATTTTTTGTTGAATATATTTTGAATATCAATTTAATTTTATATATTTACATAAATCAAATCAATCTCCCCCATTTAAAAACAAGATGGAAAACCAATAACTGTAATACCAAAAAAACAACTCATATTAATAAACAGTAAAACAGGATTAGAGAATGTTAGTATTAGGAGTTTTGGCAGGTGCTTTCCTTTTTGGAGGAGGTATGTGGTTAGCATCAAAAATGAGTGCCAATAAAAGATGATTTAAGACCACTTTAAATCGGTACATTAGGACGAGGAATAGAATATTTGATCACAAAAATTTCATTTGGTTTGGTGATTATTTATATATTGATGTCAATTTTAAAATAATTTAAAATTTGACGTATACTATATTTATATCTAGAGAATTATCAGAAGATAGTCTATTCCATCAATTAGAAGCATATAATTGTGATGTAATTTCACAATCCTTAATATCTTTTAGTCCCATTTCTTTTTCCCATTTCCCTTCTTGTGATTATGTGTTTTTTTATAGTAAAAATGCAGTTCGTTTTTTCTTTGAACAAATCAACAAAGAAATAGATACTAAAATAAAATGGGCTTGTATAGGTAAATCAACAAGTGATTATTTGTATCATAATATGAATATTAAAGCTGATTTTATTGGAAATGGAAAACCTAAAGAAACTGCTCAAGAGTTTAAAAAGGTAGCTCAAGGAAAAAAGGTTTTATTTCCTAGAGCAGCTCAATCCAAGAAAAGTATTCAAACTCTACTCAAAGAGGATTTAATAGTTATTGATTTAATGGTTTATAATAATGAAAAAATAAAGAAACCTTTTTATCAATCCTTTGATTTGCTCATTTTTACAAGTCCTTTAAATGTAGAAGCTTTCTTTGAAAACAATACTTATCAATCTCAAAAAATTGTAGTAATTGGGCATACTACTGCTCAGGCTTTAGAACAATTGAAAATAAGTGATTATATCGTTGCATCCCAACCCTTTGAAAGTGTTTTGTATGAAAAAACACTTGAAATATTGAATATACAAGAATAGATTAAGAGCATGTTTAAATTTTAATCTATTGATTCTCATTGTGATAAATTTTTAAAC
>JAHDBK010000199.1 GCA_020630455.1 Saprospiraceae bacterium | reverse complement strand
AAATATTTATTTCGCCAAAACCTTAATCTATTGATTATCATTGTGATAAATTTTTGAACATGCTCTAAGATTATATATTATTCAAATAATTTGAAATATTATTTTCAATTCTTTTAATGACATTAGAAGTATCCGCTTTTTGAAAAGTTTTTCCCGTTACTTTTTCATATAATTCGATGTATCTTTCAGATACTTTCCAGACAAATTCATCAGGCATATTAGGCATTGTTTGTCCTTCTTTTCCTTGAAAACCATTATCCATTAGCCATTCTCTTACAAACTCTTTAGAGAGTTGTTTTTGGGCTAATCCTTGAGCTTGTCTATCTTCATATCCATCTGCATAAAAATAACGAGAACTATCAGGAGTGTGAATTTCGTCTATAAGGGTAACTTCCCCATTGTACAAACCAAATTCGTATTTAGTGTCTACTAAAATAAGCCCTCTTTCAGCAGCCATTTGAGTACCTCTTTCAAATATTTTGTGAGTATATGCTTCCATTTTTTCATAAATATCTTTAGCAACGATACCCTTAGCTAAAATTTCCTCTTTAGAAATATCTTCATCATGACCTTCTTCTGCCTTAGTAGCAGGTGTAATAATAGGTTGTGGGAAACGGTCGTGTTCTTTCATTCCTTCAGGTAAAGAAACACCGCATAAAGTTCTCAAACCACTTTTGTAAGTTCTCCAAGCATGCCCCGTCAAATAAGCTCTTATGACCATTTCTACTCTTATGGGTTCACAAGCCTTTCCCACACTTACATTGGGGTCTGGAACAGCATTGATCCAATTAGGACAAATATCCTCTGTGTTTTTAATAAAATAAGCCGCTATTTGATTCAATACCTGCCCTTTATAAGGAATAGGTCGAGTTAGGATATGGTCAAAAGCAGAGATTCTATCAGAAGCCACCATGATTAATTCATCATTTATTGAATATACATCTCTTACTTTACCTTTATAGTAATTGGTTTGACCCTTAAACTGGAAATTTGTCTTGGAAATACATTGCTTTTCAATCGACATCGCCTGATTATTTTTTGAAATGCAAATGTACGATTTTTAGCTTTTATTTACTATTGTATTTTAATATTTTTAGTAATTATAATATTAATAAATGTGTAAATAATAAAGAATATTCTTTATTATTTACACATTTAATCTAAATTAAAAATATCTTTTGTTCCTATAAATTTAGGAGAAGTAAATCCTTCAGCAAAAGAATATCCAGCAGGTCTTCCAAAATCTCTATTCCTAGCAAAAACATTTTCTAAAAATTCTATGGTAGAAATAGGCGTTTGAGGTTCATCTTTAGGAGCGTCAGGATTATAGAATTGGGTTTTAAAACACATGATTAACTCCTTCTTTTTATCTTCAAAACCTGAAATATCTACAACAATATCTGGGTCGATATAATAATCTTGAATATAATGTAAAACCCTTTTAGGTCTCCAAGGCATGAGTTCCTCACCATTAATATCATCAAATACTTGTACTTTTTCCAAGCCACTTAAGAATACGGCGTGGTCTACTAATTTAGCTCCTTTACCATGGTCAGGATGCCTATCATTAATCGCATTAGCAAAAATATAATTTGGTTGATGTTTTCTAATAACTCGAACCACTTTAAGTAGATTTTCTTGATTATGTTCAAAAAAACCATCTGGCATATTGAGGTTCGTTCTGAATACTGCTCCCATTAATTTACGAGCATTTTCAGCTTCTTCAAAACGAGTATGTATTGTACCCCTAGTACCTAGTTCCCCTTTGGTTAAGTCAACTAAGCCTACTGTTCTACCCTTAGCGATTTGGCTTAATAAGGTACCAGAACATGAAAGCTCTACATCATCTGGATGGGCACCAATAGCCAATATATCTACTTTCATTATTCGTTTTTATTTAACAATTTATCAATTTTATTTTTGACTCTGTTTGATGTGGGTGATGTTGTTGTATAAAAATAATCGACTACTTGTCCATTCTTATCAATCAAATACTTGTGAAAATTCCATCGAGGCACAGAACTTATCTTACCATTCAATTCTTTATTTGATAAAAATTGAAATAGCTCACTAGCATTACTTCCTTTTACATTTGTTTTTTCAAAAATAGGATATTCGGCATAATAATTAAGAATACAAAATCGGGCAGCTTCTTCACTACTAAGCGGTTCTTGTCCAAGGAAATCGTTAGAAGGGAAAGCTAGCAATTCAAAATCTTGGTTTTTATATTCTTTATATAATTCTTGCATAGCAGTTAATTGTGGTGTAAAACCACATTTACTGGCAGTATTAACAATCATTAAAACCTTACCTTCATATTGTTTTAAATCGACTTCTTCTCCTTGTGCATTTTTTACTGTAAATTGATGAATTGACTTTGCATCCATAGAATTGACTCATTTTATACAACAAATGTATTAAAAATAATAGTTATATATACAACTATTATTAACTTTTATTCGAAAAATAAACGCTTTGTAAAAATTTAAGTTCACAAAGCGTTTATAAAATATAATAGTTAATATTATTGTACTCTAATTATTTGACCTACACTCAATTCTGTTGGATCAGATATATCATTAAGAGATAATAAACTTTCAACAGATACATTGTATTGTTTTGCTACTCTGTAAAGCGTTTCACCCGCTGTGAGGGTATGAAACTTAGATTGATAAGCTACTTTTGTTCCTTTTTGTTCAAATTCTTCAGGAATATTATCTGGAATAAGTACTGGCTCTCCATAATCACTAGGTATTTGCACACCCTTCCAATTGAACTCATCGGGTATATCACAAGAGCAATTAGAAGTTTTTAAAGTCATACCTGGACTGATTACATCAGTACTTAAATCATTAAATTGCATGAATTTTTCAACGGTAAAACCATATTTTTTAGCAATTTGATACAATGTTTCTCCATCTTTTACAAGGTGTAAATGAAGAGAAGCATAGTCTGCATTGGGTCTGGCATTAGTATTACTTTTTGATTCAAATTCATAATCTGAAGGAATTCCACCAGGACTTAATTTTAGAACAGAACAGGCTTCAATTTTATTTAAATTATCAATATTATTCCAAGCAGCAAGCTGTTTTACAGTAATTCCTCTTTTTTGAGAAATAATGTGTAAAGTTTCATCAGGTTGAACTACATGATATCCTTGTGGTGCCGTTAAAGGACATTTTTTAATTACAGTAGAAGGCTTCGCTTTTTCATTACCTTTATCTTCTAAATCATTAGTATTTACTTTTGTAAAATCAGGATAAACCGTATTATCGTAAGATGTAACAAGATTTACCTGAGTATTAACAGAAGGCGTACCATTAGAATTTAAGTTAGGAGCTGTAGGCATATAATAACTTACAGGCTTACTTCCTACCACATTGGGTTTCTCCACTATTGACGGCCTATCAGTAGTACTTGTTGAAGGAACTACAAGGTTTGGATTTGTATTCTTAATAGAATTGGATGATACAATTGTAGATAATGTAGGGTCTTTTGGATAAAAATCACTACAAACCGCACCTACATAATTATCAACAGGTAAATTATTAATATAAACCAATTGGTAATTAGACATAGGGCCTAATTCTGGATTCAGCTTGCTCAATTCAGTAGTTTTTAAAATACCTAATTGAGGACAAATTGTAATATCAGTATGAGAACCACAAGAATTCCTATTTGATTTTCTATAAGTATAAGATTCTAGACAATCAATTCCGGTATTTCCTTGATAATAGATTTCAAAAAGTTCTCCATTATTGGCTAAATTATTACCTGTATATACCTCGCTTGTATTATGAGATAAACCATAAAACATGGAATTATAATAAAAGTAATCTTTAGTGCTTTTTAAAGTAGATGCAGTAGAAACGTATGATACGGTATATCCTCCTACTACTTTATTTACAATATACAATTGATACTCCCCTGTATTGATTTTATTCAGCAAATCATTATTATACATGATTTGATTACAAGAAAGGGTGTGGGCTGGTTTAGGCACGACATTAGTACTTTCTGAAGATAATTCCAAAATTAAAAAAGAGTTGGTATTCTCTTTAGCATAATAATGAATTTTTCTTGGGGCATTTTGATTAACTGTTTCTTTGTATTCCATTTTAGTCATACAATCATTGCTATACTCTACATAAATTTTAGTAATTTGGGTAGGCGATGATTGTGCTTTTAATAAAAAGGGCGAAACAATAAAGACCAAGCCCCACATAAGTTTTTGGATATTCATAATATTAATTTTAAACTTATTAATGCTCGTCATCTTATCTATCACAAAAATACAAATAAAATAAGTTACATTAAAGGTTGTGAATAATATTTTAATGAAAAAAGCTAAAAAATGTTGATTTTTTTAAAAAAATAAATAGATTTCTTTATAAAAAGTAATATTTTTTAAAAATATACCATTATAATTGCTTGAAAAAAATAAATCTTGCCCTTTAAACGTTCACTATTTTAAATATATTATTTTTAATTTTTATTATTAAAAAAAATATTTAATTACCTTTGTATTATTAATAAATAAACATTTGAAAATATGTCAAGCAAAGTAGAAAGTCAAAGAAAATTACTCGTTGCAGCAGGTATAGCCATCGGTATCTTAATGATTATTATTGCAATGTTATTGTATAATAAATTTGGACAAAATAAAGTAATCGAACAGCAAAAAGTTGAGATTGACGAAGCTAATCAATTGAACAAAGAACTCCAACAAGAATATGACAATGCCATTGCTGAATTAGATGAAGCATTAGCTGAGAATGAGGATTTAAGAGAAATGATTGAAGAACAAAAAGCTGAACTTACTAGGCAAAAATCTAAAATCTCTAAAATGATTAAATCAGGTGAAGGAAATAAGAGTGCATTGAATGCAGCTAGAGCTGAACTTGAAGAACTTAGAAACCAACAACTAGGCTTTATTGCCAAAATAGATGAATTAGAAGAACAGAATCAATTATTAACTAATGAAATAGTTCAAGTCAAAGAAGAGAAAAAAATTGTGGAAGAAGAAGTCGTTAAGGAAAGAACCGAAAAGGAAACTGTAATTTCTCAAAAAGATTCTCTTGAAGGGGTAAAAAAAGAACTTGAAAAAGAAAATGAATACCTCGGTAATAAAGTGGACATTGGTTCAGTTATAAAAATTAAAGATGTTTTAGTTGAAGGTTACAAATTGAAATCAGGAGGCAAAATGGTTAAAAAAAGATATGCTAAGAATATTGATGTTCTTAAAATCTGCTACAATGCTATGGAAAACAAGGTAACTGAAAACCAAACTGAAAGTTTTCAAATAAGAATCATGACTCCTCTAGGAACGACTATGTTCGTTGAGAACTTAGGATCAGGGCAATTTACTAATAAAGAAACAGGTGAAACGGTAAGATATACCAAATCTCATGATACTCCTTATTCTAATAAAGCTATTGATTTGTGTGTTAATTGGAAACCTGACACTCCTTTTCAAAAGGGCATCTATAAATTAGAAGTATACAATAAAGGATATCTATCTGGTACAAGTGAATTTACTTTAAAATAAAATGTATTTAGATGTAGAAGAATTTATTGATTCTTATCAAAATGATACATTAAAGGAGTTGATGTGGCATACACATCAACTCCTTTTAGATAATATCCCTAATGTTAGCTACTCTATTAAGTATAAAGTTCCTTTTTATCAATATAAAAAAGCAATTTGTTATATTAATCCACAACAAAATTATATAATTTTAGGTTTTGTAAAAGGAAGACAATTATCTAACCATCATCAAAAACTTGTAGGAGAACAAAAAATGGTCAGACATTATTTAATTAAAGAAGAAAAGGATATTTACGACTCTAGTCTTCTAGAAATTATTAATGAAGCTTTAATTCTTGATATCAATGAAGGAAGAAAAAAATAAAGAATTTATCAACCCAATAGATAAAGACAAAGTAGCTGAAACACCAGGCTTGCTCCCCTATGCTCATACTGTAGGCAGTGCGGTCATCAAACCCTTAGATAAAGGAAGAGTAAAAGGCTTATCTGTAGCCGCCATGTATGAACAATCAGAACAACAATTGGATCAAATTAAAAAACAAGTAGAATTATTAATGCTTCAAGCACAAGAAATTCATGATAGAGTAGCTATATCCGAAAATATTTATCAAGCAGAAATGAGCTTTAAACCACTTATTGGGCATACTTATCATTTATATCAAAATAAAAAAAATAAATTTGTATTATCTATGATTGGACCAAATGAATGGGGTAAATCTTGTCCTTATTCTTTTGAAGCGAGTGTACAATTATTGAGTGACCATACTTGGAAGATATTAGAATAAGTAAGAAGACAATAGACATTAGATTTTAGATTTACATACTAATAATAAAAAAAATTCTTTATTATTAAGATTTGTAAAGACAAGTTCTTAATATATTGGTTTTCATAAAGATTAAAATTTAAACATACTCTTATTACTAATTTTAGTTTAAAATTATATTAATCCATTTTTTTATACAAAAGAATAAATACGTGTGAAAAACCTTTTACTTACATTTCTTTTTACCACGGGTCTTAGCCTTGGTCTGTTTTCTCAAAATCAAAGAGATAGCCTAACATATAAAGATATATTATCTATAGGCATTGAAGGTGGAATTTCTCATTATAGATTTCAACAAGAAGAAGATGATGTCTTTCAGAGAAACCCTGGATTTTCTTATGGGTTTAATATCAATGGACATATTGGCGATTTTAGTATAGGTACTGGTTTTTTATGGAAAAAACTAGGGAAATATAGGTGGAATAATTATACAGGGAATACTACTATTGATAATGAAGGCGTGACTTTTTATGAATACAATGCCTATATCAGTAAATTAAATTACAGAAGTATTCCTATTAGGATTCAATATT
>JAHDBK010000198.1 GCA_020630455.1 Saprospiraceae bacterium | reverse complement strand
CATAAAATTTTTGTAAAAGGAAATTTATTGAATTTTCTAGAAAATTATAAAAAATATTTAATTCGTGAATTGCCGAAATTAAATGAAAAATACAGAAGTTTATAAACTTTATTCTTTAAATAAAATGTAACTTTGCAGGGCTATAATTAATAATCAATGAATACAATACAAGCCAATCAAGCTATCCTTCAACAAATGATTGATTTAGTCAATGCATTAGATAATCCCACTTACCGTCAAGCCCTTGAATCATTTAATGGTTCTAGTATAGGACAACATTTTAGGCATATTATAGGATTTTATCAATGTATTTTTAATTGTGATAATCATACAATAGATTATTCTCGAAGAGAAAGAAATAAAACTATTGAAACTGAAAATCAAACAGCTATTAGTGTTTTAAATCAATTACAATCCAATATCAATAAAATAAATGCAACAAATCAGGTAAATGTGCTTACTGATTTTTCTTCAAACTTTAGCACTGATAGGGATATTGTAAATTCTACTTATGGTAGAGAATTAATGTATGCATTTGATCATGCCATTCATCATTTAGCCATTATTAAAATTGGACTTAAAGTTCATTTTCCTAAAATTGCAGTTGATGAAAATTTAGGCGTTGCTCCTTCCACAATTCAATATCAAAAAACTGTTATTAGTGAGCAGTAATCATTAATGCTCTAATATAAAACCAGATATAATGAACTTAAAAAGTTATTTCTTAAAGCATTTTTATAAGTATCTGAAACAATCATTTCCTTTTATTACAATAATAATAATTGTTGATTTATTACCATTAATAGCCGTAATTTGGGGTGGATGGTCAGCAATTGAAGCCTTGTATCTGTATGCCTTAGAAACAATTATATTACTTTGGATTACTCAAAGAAAAATGTGGAAATCCAAGTATATGTTAGCTTTATTGGTTGACCAAACTAAAAATGTAGTCAGTAGTATCAACCAACGAACTTTCAATGTAAAATCTTCTTTTAAAATACCTTTTATTTCATGGATTCTAAAAGGAGCTAAAGGCTTATTATTTTTAATTTTTATAATTATCTGGCTACCATTAATTCTTTTACAATTGATGATAATATCAGCAATTTCTGGAGATGGGTTTGGTATTTGGGGATTCTTAGAACACAATTCTGGACAGCTAGATTTAGGTTTTGTCAGTCTAAATTTACTTTTTGTATTTCTTTTTCTTTTATTTATAGAACATACCTATGCCTATAGAAATAAATTCATTAAGGAAAAAGAATATGAAAATACAGGGCTTCTCAATGAAGCTTTTAGTTTTAGTTTAAGAGTTTTTATTCAACAATTTATAATTATAGGAATATTTGCCATTATTGGATTGATGCACTTTGACACCATCTATATGGTTTTTATCATCTTATTTAAAACCCTAATGGATATTTTTACCTATTTATTCAATAGAGTCTGGGGAGGAATTAAAGATAAGTGGGAAGCTAACAGTTAGCAGTTATCAGTGTTCAGTAAACCTACTGCTTCCCAAACTTATACATAAAACCCACCAATCCATTAATACCAAAATTGGGATATTCATTCCAAAGGGAATATTTTTGATTAGCAATATTATTCACTTGTGCAAAGAGTTTAAACTGATTAGATAAGCGGTACTCTGTAAAGATATTCCAATCAAATATAAATGGTAGGTTTTCATTCATTCCTAGTGCATCGAGATAAGGACGTTCTCCTGTTAAAAAGATACGAGTACCTAAACTCATTTTTTTATCAACTAATTGATGATAAGTTAAGCTAATATCTCCTGATATGGGTGCAGCTATATGATAAGCAGCTGATAATTGCTCCAATTGAATATTTTGATAATTCAAGGTCAAATCTAAATCCAAACCTTCTATGACTTCTGACTGAACAAAAAACCTACTCACTATCATATTAATATCATCATATACTACTCTAAACCTACGCCCATCATTAATCCAATCATTTAGATATAAGGATTGATTCTTAATCATTTTATATCCACCTTCTAGTCCTAAATGTGTCTTTTTGAAATTGAAATCAATTCCCATATATGGATATTGAACTTTGGTATTTTGCAATTCTGGATTAGAAACTATATAGGGATTCTCTTGGCTAAAATTCTTAAAACTACCCTGCCCTATATCTCCTTTCCACCCCAAATATAATTGAGCATTATTTTTATATACATTAAAAGCAATTTCAACATCAGGAATATAGTCAAATTGATTTTCATCCAAGAATAAATCTACACCTGCTTTTATTCTAAATTTATCGTGATGATACGTAAAAGACGGTTCTATTGATAACAAGTTATTGTTATTATTTACAGTATCTGTTTGATTTATCCTATAATCATCATTTACTAATATTTGTATTAAATGCTTATCATCTCCTAGGTATTTATCAAATCTCAAATGGGCATTCAAACCATTTTCTAAGGCAATAAAATTATCTTTTACATTATAAAATCGAACTTCTGCAGCATAGTCTATATCTCCAAAATTGATAAAATTATTTTTAAAATGAATACCAGCATCTGCTAGTGAAATATATTGTTTGACATCATTAATATCATAAGAAATTATATCGTGGTCATAACCATAAAAATAAGGCAATTGCAAATTATAATTCACATCTGCTCCTACTGAAAATCCAGAATAAAAATAGTGGTCAGCATTGATTCTAGCATTCGCTTCTTGATTGACTTGATGTTCTAAATTCCATGTGTTGAATGCTCCTAAATAAGATGCTTTTCCTCCTATTAACCAACTCTCTGATTTTTTGGAATATCCTACATCTGCAAATCCTTGAAGAGGATAACCTAATCCCAATTTCACAAATCCATTGTATATTTCTTCATTAGACTTGGTAGCCAATTCTTTGGGTTTGATTTTGGGAGCATCATAATCCAAATTGAGCAATACAGGTTCACCACTATATTCTAGAACTTGTCTTTGCGTATCTATTGAAGGAAGCGCAGGCCTAATGTCTACCTTATCAAAATCATCCAAATCAGCCTCAAAATCTTTTATGATTTGTTGCTCATCAGATGGCAAAGTATCTTGTTGTGCTTCTATATTTATTATTTGTATAATAATGAATATAATACTTAATATAATTCTATAATTGCTTTTCATAATTAAAATATGTCTATAACCCATTCAATTTTTAATCTTATTACTCAATAATCAACATTATTCCTCTGGAACAATTCTAGAGCTTTCAGCTTCTTTTGTTTTAATAATTGCTAATTTATCTTCTGCCATTTGTTGTGTTTGGACATCACTATAATTTTCTAATATCGTTTCTATAGCGGCTCTTGCACTGAACAAATCTTCTTGTGCTAAAGCTATGTCTGACAATAAAAATAGTCCATTGACTACCCAAGCGGTATAGGTCTTACTTGATTTAAGATGATACATCACCTTTTCCTTAGCAGAGGCATAATCACCCATTTCGTATAATAAATAAGCTACATGATATTTGGATTCTGCTCCTTCTTCATTATTTTGGTTAGATGAAAAAGCGAAATGAGTCAAGGCGGTGTTTTTATCTTCTTTGACTAATGCCATTTTAGCTTTTAGAAAATGAGCTTTCAATTTTTGTGCTTCGGTTGCAGTAGTATTATTAACAACATAATCAGCAGCAGAATAAGTACCCTCAGCATCATCTAAGGCATAGGAACTAATCAATAAGCCCATATTCGCTTCCAGTTTTTGATTTTCATCATTGGTCAAACCAATTAATGTTTTATAATATAGATTGGCTTTTTGATATTGGTCAATATTGAATGCAATGGTTGCTGCCTTGTAAAGAGCATTCAAATAATAAGGACTATTTCCTCCTGCTACAACTTGTTCATAATCGGGAAAAGCTTTTTCGTATTCTTTTTGAATGACATGACTTTCTCCTCTATAATAATGTGCTTGGCTAACGAATCTTCCATTTGGATATTTAGAAATATATTTGCCATAACCAATAATAGCTCCTTCTATATTACCACTTTCATATTGGTTCTCTGCCGATTGAAATAACAAAATTTCTTTATCTTCTTCATTAATTTGAATACCTAATTCATTTTTCTTGAAATCTATAAATCCTTCAGGATTATTATTATCTAAATAAATCTCTTCTAATGCTTTTAAAGCGGAACTATAATCATCTTCGCTAGGACTCGCCTTGAAAACCGCTTCATAATATTGTTGTGCCTTAGCTTTTTGATTATTATTAAAATTAATTAATCCTAATAATAAATAAGTCTTAGAAATCAAATTTGAATTATTATTCTTTTGTATTAATGTCATTAAAGTTTCCTCTGCTAAGACTGGATTCCCTAATCTAAAATAGGTATCTCCTAAGTTATATAATGCATCATCCGCATAATTAGAATTAGGATACAATTGATTCAATTTTTGAAAAGAGGCCACTTGGGCATTATAATCTCCTAATAATCCTTGTATTCTAGCTTGTTGATAAAAGGCATAATCACTTCCTAAGTATCCGTATTTAATACTGGTTTGATAATAGGCTAAAGCATTCTCATAATCATTTTGCTTAAAATAACTATCTCCTGCTCTCAACAGTGCATCTGGAAATATACGTTCTCTGATTTCCCCCTTTCCTATGCTTTCCCATTGGTCGAGAATACCGTTCAAACTATTGACAAAATAGGTCGAAGCATTGGCATAATCTTTTAATTTTAAAGCATTATATCCTTGTATATAATTGGCTAAATAAGGAGCGGCATCTTCACTAATACTTGGACTAACAACAGCTTGATATTGCTTAAATTCACTATAACTATCTGTATAACGCTTTTCTTTGTGTGCAATTTCTCCTAAACGAAACAATGCCATCGCTTTGGTATTTTGGTCAGGAGCATTCACGATAGACATTCTAAAATACTTCTTACTCTCTTCTGTTTTACCATCATTAAATAAAGAAATTCCTTTATAATAAGCTACTTTTTGATAGGCTTGTTGAATATCGGGAGTTTTGTAAGAAATAGCATCCATCAATTCCAATGCCTTATCATAATCTCTTGTATTGAGGAATACCTTACTCAATAATTGTTGAGATTCTCCATAATATTTAGAAGCAGGGGCTACGTTCTGGAATGCCTCAATAGCCGCTCTATCAAATCCTAATTCATAAGATAATTTTCCATATTGAAAATTTGAAATCTCTTTGATTTGTAAATTATAATCCATCTTAGCTGCTCCTTGAAATGCATTTCGAGCAGATAAACGATTATTTTGTTCTAAATACGAATTGGCTAGATTATATAATACATTTTGTCCTAAAGGACTGTCCTCATTTTTCAACTCTTCAAAGTTTTGAATAGCGGCTCTATATTTGCCATTTTGATAACGAGTATAGGCGACTTGATAAAGGTCTTGAGCCCTCAATTCTTTGGCTTCTTGCTCAAATGTCACCAAATGGGGCAATGCACTTTCGTAATCTTCTAACTCAAAGAAAGCTTTTCCTCTCAAATGGTGCAATTCGTTGATATTTTCATATTTGACTGTCTTTTTGCCTCCTTCAAATACTTTATCTGTAATGGCTATGACTTGCTCATAATCTGCCTGCTCAAAATAAATCATAGATTGATAATAAGGTATTACTGTGGCATAATCATTTTTAGCATTGGCTTTTTCAAAAGCATGGAGGGCTTCTTCATATTTGCCTTTTTTAAAAGCTAAGATTCCATAATAATAATTGGTTTCATAATAATATAAATGGTCTATATTTCTACCTGTATTCCATTCAATGGCAGCAGCTTCGTCATCGTCTTGCATATAGTGACAATATCCCTTTTTGAATCGAAAAGCACCCTCATCTTCTGTTCCTAAAGTAGTGGCATCCACCTTTTCAAAATATTCTAAGGCTTGTTGATATTGATTTTGATTGAAATAATAATCCCCTAATTGTATCAATGCATCTTGAGCAATTTTTTCGGGTTGGTGGTTTTGAATAAAAGAAAGTAATAAACGTTCTCCATCATCTGTTCCTGCTTTGACACTACTAATAGCATACATTAATTCCGCCTCTGTCTGTTTTTCTCTTTCTAATATTTCATTTTTATTTTGATAAAAATAATCTTTCAAAGTAGCTTTGCACTCTAAGTATAGACCATTATCATAATATTCTTTGGCTTGTTCATACAGCTTTTGGGAGTGGCTGATATTTTGAGTGACCTGTGCATTTAAACCTAAACTAAAAAATGCAATTATCCCATATAAAAAATATCGTTTCATAAAGAGATTTATTTATTTTTTGATAGAACAAATATAATCATATTTTATAAACGCATATGTATAATCAATATTTTTTGATGTGGATAAGCTAAATATGAGGATATGTGTGTAGATGGAGATTAGGAGAAGAAACTATTTATTTTTGTGATAAGTTGTTGTACTTGGATTTGTATACTTTCAAATATACTATATAGTCTAGTTCGATGACAAATCGTCGTTTCTATATATTTATCTAGATTAATTATTTTTGAAGAGGTATTTGCATAAATAATGTACTCTTTTCCGATATCAAAATTATAACCACAACAAGATTCAGAAGGGCAAGTAATTAAGGGGCGTAAATTATCATTTTTCTGTTTGTAAATATTAGTACACTCATAGCTTATATTTAATATTTTTAAAAATAAATAATAATCAATTAATGTATCTATACTTATAATTTTTGCTTTAAAAATATAATCAGAATTATTAATGCTTTCTTTTAAATTAGCTTCTTTGCAAGAACATGCTTTAACATTAAATTGAAAGAATATTAAAATCATTAAGATATAAATAATTTTCTTTATCATTTGTATTGTTTTAAGCATCTTGAAATATTTAAGTTTTCCAATTCTATCCCTACTAACTATAAACTATCAAGGTAAAAGAATTAAGATATAATATAAGACAAATGCAATG
>JAHDBK010000197.1 GCA_020630455.1 Saprospiraceae bacterium | reverse complement strand
ACCTTTTGGGAACTTTTTAGTATCTTTAGAACATTTACCTATTGATAATGATTTATACGCATCCATTTTATAATACATTACAACTTTATCACAATTGAATATATCTCAAATCTTTATAGTGGAGTTAAGTGTGTTTTTTAATATGGATTGGTATTATTTTCTTAACTAAGAATATTCGCGAATAGTACTTTTAAAATGATTTAACATGAAATGGCGACGACTAAACGGCCAAAGAATTGAAATGCCTATCAAGGACATGGTAGAACAAACCATTGTCCGTGAAAAAAATGAAGGTCACAACCTGAAAGTTTGTATTGGTACAGATTCACAAGTAAAAGGTAAGCAAACTGAATTTGCCACTGTAATTGTGTTTCTAAGAGAAAAAAAAGGTGGATTTATGTATATTCACAATGATTCAAGCACAAAGCCAATGAGCATCCGTGAACGTATGATTGTTGAAGTAGGTAAATCCATTGAGGTAGCATATTCTCTTTGTGACCTTTTGGATAAATATGATGTAGCTCTTGAGGTACACGCCGATATCAATACTGACCCTCACTTCAAATCGAATGTGGCTTTGCGAGATGCAATGGGTTATATTTTGGGTATGGGTTTTGTATTCAAAGCTAAACCAGATGCTTTCGCCTCTTCTTCTTGTGCAGATAAAGTAGTTTAGAAGAAAAGGAAAAGAAGGTAATAATATTTGAAAAAACGCTTTGTAGCTGTGCTGCAAAGCGTTTTTTAGTTACTTTATCAATAGGTTCTTGTCATCGACTCTGGAATACAAATAATAAAGTCGGCTTTATTGAGATAATCTTCATTTAATGAAGAAATATCATCTTGAGTAACAGTTGAGATAGTAGATACTTTGGTTTTTGGAGCATACTGTTCAATATACCAATTAATCCCTTCATAGTTATCTGAATGATAGGCACCATTGTAATGGATAAAAACGCCTTTTTTTACTAAATTTTTACTAATAAAATGAGCCATAGTCGCATCTTTTACCGCTTGAGCATGCACAAAATTCACACCATCATGCCCTTCTCCTCCCATTTCTAATAATGCTTTATAATTAGGCAATTCCAAATCAACTTCAATAGGGAGAGGTGCGATAAATTGTTTAGCTTGTTTGCTTAATCCATTTAAAGAATTGAGCCCTTGATAATAGACCATAGAGGCATAACGTCTAGGGATATTACTAGCAACGAATCCAGTATTATTTTCTTTTGCAAATTCAACAAGCGGTTTATAATCCGTTTTATAATTATTCCATAATCGAGCTTCTTTTTCAAAGTTTTTTTGACTGATTTTACCACTGAGGTACTCATTTAAAATCATCTGATTATCGGCTTCCAACATTTCTGCTCCTAGCATGAGATTTCCTTTAGTAGCCTCAAATAAATCTTTAGTGAGTTCAAGTTCAAGCCAATGAGCAATCGGATTGTCGTGTAATTCCCCAAATAAGACCACATCTGATTTTTTGACGGTTTTTAATACTTCTGCATAAGTTACTTGTTCTCCTTCTTTATTATAAATTTGATAAGCATCTTTAGGAAGAGTGTGTGGGCTATGAGATAAAAATAAACTGAATATAATTAATAAATATTTCATTTGAATAAATTTATGAATAGTTTTATATAAAAATAATATAGCAAGAATGTTTATAGCTTAATAAAGAAAAGTCTTTATTATTTAATACTTTCATTTCAAAATTAAAAATATTATTGTATAAAAATAAATCATTTAAATAAAAAAGTATTAAAAAAATATTTATACATATTAAAAAATTACTAACTTTACATAGTGTCATTTTGACACATTGTTTTTTGAATTAAAATATTAGTGGTATGAAAAGAAAGAATATAGGTGTTTTTATACTCTTATTCCTATTTGTATTGCCTTTGAGTGTAATGGCTCAAAGTGGTACTGTTCAAGGTGTTGTTTTAGATGAATCTGGTGAAGCGATTATTGGTGCTAGTGTGGTCATTGAAGGGACAAGCTTAGGAACTGTAACAGAATTTGACGGCTCTTATACTATAGAAGAAGTAAGCGTAGGAGAGGTGAGTATTACGGTTTCTTATGTAGGTTATGAAGACAAAACTCAAACAATAACTGTAGTAGAAGGAGAGAGCGTAACATTGGATTTTACTATTGGTGAAGATGTAGAATTACTAAATGAAGTTGTTGTTGTAGGTTATGGAACTCAAAGAAGGAGAGATTTAGTAGGAAATGTAGTTAAGATTAATTCTGAAGACATGATGGAACAAGTAGGTGCTACCTTTGAAACAGGACTTCAAGGAAAAGCTTCTGGTGTGAATATCGTTCAAGGAAGTGGTGCTGCTGGTTCAAGTACAGTAATTAATATTAGAGGGGTATCTTCTATTAGTGCAGGTGGCGGTCCTTTATTTGTAGTTGATGGTATTATCGTTTCTCAAGATAATTATCTATTAGGTGCTAGTGGAGGTTTGAACAATAACCCTCTTTCTTCACTAAATCCAGATGATATAGAAAATATTGAAATCCTAAAAGATGCTTCTGCTGCTGCAATTTATGGTTCAAGAGCTGCTGGTGGTGTTATCATAATTACTACTAAAAGAGGAAAATCAGGGAAACCAAGATTCAATTATACAACAAGTCTAGGATTTGCGAGACCAACTAATGTTTTGGGTGTTTTAGATGCTAGTGAATGGGTGGCTGTTCAACAAGAAGCTTGGGAAAATTCTGGAAATGTAGGTCGTTTTCCACTACCTAATGGCTTATCTTATGATGATATAGAAGGCGTGAATACCGATTGGATTGACAGAGTGATTAGAACAGGAATTAAACAAGAACACAACCTTTCTATGAGAGCAGGGAATAAGTGGCTATCTGCTTATGTAGGATTATCCTATTCAAAAAATGAAAGTTATTTATTAAATAATGATTTTAGAAGAACTGCTGGAAGAATTAATCTAGATATTACCCCTACAGAAAAATTTAAAATTAGTATTTCCTCATCAGTTGCAAGAGGTTTGAGAAATAAATCTCAACAAGCATGGGCCGGTGGTTTAGGTTTGGCTCAATCTACGGCTTTACCTATTTATCCAATTAATAATGCAGATTTTCCAGTTGATAGTCCTCTATATAATGAAGAAGGCTATTATAATATTTATAATAATCCTATTGCTCAATCAGAATTAACGGATTTAGTGACTAGAGAATGGAGGTATTTGAATAATTTACAATTATCTTACATGCCTACAGATAGATTGACCTTCACCGTTCAAGGAAATTATGATTTCACTCATATTGGCGATTATACTTTAGAAGACGAGCAATGGACAACCACAACTCATATCTCTAAGGCGAGTGTTTTTAAAATCAATAATAGAGGGATGTATGGTACGGCTCAATATGATTTCTTAAAAGGAAATGAAACGCATAGTTTGAATGGAATTGTAGGTATGGAATATCAACAATATAATAGTTCTAATATTTATGCTGAAGACAATCGTTTTGATGGACAATTTTACGAAGTAAAAGAATATAGAGAATTATTAGATTCATTAAACTTTGGAGATTTAGATGGATATAAATTTTTAAGTTATTTTGCTCGTGTGACTTATGATTTTAAAAAGAAGTATTTTGTACAAGCAGTATATAGAAGAGATGGGTCTTCTAAGTTTGGAGCGAATAATCGCTTTGGAGATTTTCCTTCCATCGGTCTTGGTTATATTATTTCAGAAGAAGATTTCTTCCCTCAAAATAAAGTTTTAAATTATTTGAAATTAAAAACCAGTTGGGGTGTTACAGGAAATGCTAATATTCCTTGGACAGAACAATTTGCTACTTTCGCTTTTAATAATAATCCAGGCACCATCAATAATGGTTTGAATTATAATGGAAATGACGTTCAATTTCAAATCAAAGAAGCCAATCCAAATCTGAAGTGGGAAACCGTTCAATCTTATGATGTTGGTTTGGAATTTGGTTGGTTCGACGATAGACTCACCACCAATCTTACTTATTATTATAAATTGACAAAAGATGCTTTGTTGAGAGAGTTTTTAGCCGCTTCTTCTGGTTATAACGAATTTCAATTCTTTAAGAATGTAGGAAAGATTAGAAATCAAGGAGTTGAATTTGAATTGAGGTCTAATAACCTCAAAGGAAATAAATTGTCTTGGATTACTGAATTCAATATAGCCGCTAATAGGAATAAAGTGCTTGATGTAGGTAATGCCACACCAGATGCTTTAGATGGTGGCTTTGGTGATACACGAGTTATCGAAGGTCAACCCATTGGAGTGAATTTTATAGTGATGTTTTCTCATGTTGACCCAGATACAGGAAGACCTGTCTATTTGGATGCAGATGGAAATGAAACATTTGAATACAACCCCGCTACCATGCGTCAAGTAGCTGGTAATATCCAAGCAGATTTTATTGGTAGTTTAACGAATAAGTTTAGTTATAAGAATTTTGATTTTAGTTTTATGTTTTACTTCAGCAAAGGAGGAACAATATACGATGATGCAGCCAAAAGACAATTAGGGGTCATTACTCCTGATTGGAATTATACTTATGGCGTTTTTGATAGATGGAGAGAACCAGGCGATATAGCCGATATTCCTCGATTCGCTACTTCTATGTTGGAGTGGGGTGGTTCTGGTAATGTATGGCAAAATAACCATTCTTTGTGGTTGTATGATGCCTCTTATTTGCGTTTGAGAAATATTACATTTGCCTATAACTTGAAACCAAAAAATACTAAGGCATTCAAAAATGTAAGGTTCTTTGCTTCTGGTATTAATTTATTGACCTTTACTAAATATCCAGGTTGGGATCCTGAAATTGCTCGTGATAGAAATCAAGAGCAAGAAAGAAATGTAGGAGGAACTAATGTTACTTATTTAACGCCTCCTCAAGAAAAATCATTCAATTTTGGAGTTAGTTTAGATTTTTAATTATAATAATAATTAATAAAAAAAATTCTTTATAAAATGAAGTTTCAATACATATATATCATCTTATTTTTAAGCACTTTTACTTGGTCTTGTAGTGATTTTCTAGAAGTGAAACCAGATAATGCATTTGTTATAAATGAAGTATTAGATACCCCTGAAGATACAAGAGAGTTTCTTGATGGAGCTTATGATGCACTCTCTTTTGGTAGTGTTTATGGTGGTCAATTTTCTTTAATCTCTGAATTAATGACAGACGGTGTTTATGGAGAAAATATCATCAATGGAGATTGGTTGGCACACTATACCCGTTCTACAGATATATTCTTAGGGACTACTCGTTCTATGTTTGAAAATGCCTTTCAAGCTGTTGGTCGTGCCAATAATGTTTTAGACCAATTGGATCAAATTGAAGGGTTCTCAGATGTGGATAAAAATTATATTGAAGGAGAAGTTAAATTTATACGAGCATTGGTTCATTTTGATATGGTGCGTTTCTTTGCTCAACCTTACGGCTCTGTAGCAAGTAATACTCAATTAGGAATCGCTATTCGTACAACTCAAAGTACAGATTTAGTGAATAGAAGTACGGTACAAGAAGTGTATAACCAAATCATTCAAGATTTAGAAGATGCTTCAACTTTATTGCCAGAGTCTAATTCTTATTATGCGAATGCATGGGCAGCTAAGGCATTATTAGCTAAAGTATATTTTCAAATGAATGATTTTGAAAATGCTTTTTCATACGCTCATGATGTAATTGAAATGGGTCCTTTTGAATTAGATACTAGCTTTGTCAATAAATATGGTTATGCTCCAAGTAATGAAGTGATTTTTGGTTTACAAAGTTCTCATTTGGATTTTGATAATGCTAATGGTAGCTATAGAGGATATTTCAGACCAGACCCGAGTAATTTGGGCTTGCCTCAGTTATTTCCTTCTAATGAATTGGTCGTACAGTTCCAAACAGAACCAGATAAACGTTTCGCTGCTTGGTTTGAATTAGCCGCTAGTGGACAGTTTTTATGCAAAAAATTCGCTTATGATAGTGTTTATACGAATCCAGTGATTCACTTAACCGAATTACATTTGATAAGAGGAGAAGCGGCGTTAGAAAATCTAAATGTAGACCAAGCAAGAACAGATGTCAACCTCATCAAAGAAAGAGCAGGAGTGGCTTTAGTCGCTCCAGGTGCAGCAACTGCCGCTCTTTTCCTAGCATTGAGAACAGAAAGGCATAAAGAATTGTTTTTTGAAAATAATAGAATGCATGAGTTAAAGCGTCAAGCAGTAAGGGACAGTCCTAATATGACGATTAGAAATGCTCCTTGGAATTGTGCAGGTATGGTTTGTCAATTTCCTGATAATGAACTTAAAGGAAATCCGAATATGGAGCCTAATCCTCAAGGAGGCTGTAACTAATCTATTTTAAAAGATTTTAAAATTATTATGATAATGAAAAATATAGTTATTTTAATTTTATGTATAATGACCATTTCTATATGGTCGTGTAAAACAGATAACCCAGATTTTGGAGAACCCTTTTCTAAAATAGAAGGAATAGCGGACGATTGGGAATTAGTTCAATTAAAAGTAACAGACATGGTTACTAAAAATAGCAATAACTCTGTGGATGTTTCAGCCTTTTCAATTGGTGGAACTCCTGCAACATTGACTTTTTCTACTGATTTTACTTTTACAGGTAATGCAGGTACTTCCAAAATGTATATTCCCATTAATGGTTCTTGGGCTTTTGATAATAACGATTATCCTACTCAACTAATCCTTACTGCTAATGCTACATCTTATACATTAGATTTATTAGCTCCTGTAAGAGAAAGGGTAGATCAGTATTTACATTTTAATTTTGTAAAACCCTATACTCTTGAATGTGTACCTGCTGATGCAGAGACCAGTGGTAATATAGCTTATGAATATAAGTTTATAAGAAGATAACAAAATTTTGTTAGAGCATGTTTAAAATTTATCACAATGAGAATCAAGAGATTAAGGTTTTGGCGAAATAAA
>JAHDBK010000196.1 GCA_020630455.1 Saprospiraceae bacterium | reverse complement strand
AATTACAACACACATGAAAAAGACTTTTCTTTTCTTTCTTATTTTATTAATAATAAGCTGCAACATGAATGAAAACATTTCAAATTATAGGGTTGATGTACAGGGGCATCGTGGATGTAGAGGATTGATGCCAGAGAATACTATTGAAGGGTTTAAAAAGGCATTGGATATAGGAGTGACTACGCTTGAAATGGATGTGGTCATTTCTAAAGATTTGAAGGTGATTGTATCACATGAGCCTTTCTTTTCCCATGAAATTGCCAAAGATTCCTTAGGAAATGATATTGATAAAAATAATGAAAAAAATCACAATATTTATCAATTGAATTATGATGAGATTCAAAAATATGATGTAGGTACAAGGCATCATGAGCGATTTCCCGAACAAAAAAAATTGACTTGTTACAAACCGTCTTTAGAAGATGTTTTTACTGAAATAGAGAAATATTGTAAGATGAATCATATTAAAGCTCCATTTTATAATATTGAAATCAAGAGAGTTCCCTTTGAAGACGATAGCTTCCACCCTGTTTTAGAGATATTTGTCAAATTAGTAGTGGAAACGGTTCAAAATAGTGGATTTCAAGAAAGGATTAATATTCAATCATTCGATTTTGCTTCATTAAGAGAAACTAAAAAAATAGCTCCCGATATTCGTTTAGCATTATTAATAGAACATCCTTCAGATGCCGAAAATAATATTAAGTCCTTGGGTTTTACTCCTGAGATTTATAGTCCATACTTCCCCCTTGTAGATGCTACATTGATGGAATATGCTAAGAGTATCAATATGCAAGTAATTCCTTGGACCATCAATGAGGTCTCTGATATGGAAAAAATGCTCAAATTTAAAGTAGACGGTATTATTACGGATTATCCTGATAAGTTACAAGAGGTATTGAAGAAGAAGGATATTCAAATGAAAAATTATTAAAACATGTTTAAATATTGTTTATTGATTTATTATTCTATTAATTATTAATTTTAAAGCATATTTAAAATTATTTAAAATATTAATTCAATTGTTATGAAAAAATTTTCTAATTTATTATTTGTAATAGCATTATTTGGTTTATTTGCTTTTGCTCAAACGAATATGAATCAACAAACTGCATTTGTAGATTCTGATGAAATCATCACTAATATGCCTGAATATAAAAGGGCTAAATCTGAAGTAGAAGCATACGGAGTTCAATTGCAAAAAAATTTGGAAGCTAAACAACAAAAAATGGCTGAATATTATCAAGAAGTGATGCAAGGTGCTCAAACGGGAACATTATCTCCTTTACAACAAAAAGAAGCAGAAGAAAAGCTAACAAAAATGCAAGAAGAATTGCAAAAATCAGCTATGGATGCAGACCAAAAACTTGCTCAAAAAGAAGCAGACCTCACTAAGCCTATTTATGAAAAATTTGAACAAGCCCTCAAAACAGTTGCCAAAGAAAGTGGTTATGCTTATATCGTAGAGAGAAAGTTATTCTTATATTCTGATGGTGGCATCAATGCTACTCAAGCCGTAAAAGCACATTTAGGAATATAACATTCAATATATATAAAACAAAGAAAGATAAAGAATACTCTTTATCTTTCTTTGTTTTATTTTCAATACTTTGAACTCAATACTCTATACTAGTAAAATTACTTAGCATTCATAATCCCTGTCAATTCCTTAACTTCTCTAAGGGTTTGAGCGGCGACTTTTCTGATTTCAGCAGAAGATTGTTTAATTTGATTTTTGTATTCTTTTTTATTGTTATTGATTTCTGTATAGCGTTCTTTTATAGGTTGACACATAGCCACAAGGCCTTCTGCCAACTCGTGTTTCAAATCAGAATATTTCAAATTACCTTCGGTAAAATCAATAGATAAAGAAGCATGTGCAGCTTCTCTACCTGTAGCCTTGAGTAAAGCAAATAAATTGGCTACTCCTGTGCTCATTTCTCCATTTGAATCACCTGTATCAGTAACAGCAGATTTCACTTGTTTTCTGATACGTGCTTCATCTCCAAAGATATTGACATAATGTTTTTCGCCAAGGCTTTTGCTCATTTTCTTTTCAGGATTGGCCAAAGACATGATTTTAGCACTTTCTGTATATAATGGTTCAGGATGTGTAAAATATTCTTTACCAAACTGATGATTAAATCGTTGAGCGATATTTCGACTCAATTCCAAATGTTGTTCTTGATCTTTACCCACAGGTACAAAATCTGCATGATAAATCAAAATATCAGCTGCCTGCATTACAGGATAGTAAAATAAGCCCGATGAAATAAAAGCATCTTTATCTGTATCTTTGAGTTGAGATGTTTTGTCTTTGAATTGAGTCATTCTACTCAATTCGCCATAAGAACATACATTGCCTAAAATCCAGCACAATTCCGCATGTTCAGGAATCATAGATTGGATAAAAAGATTTTCAGCTTTAACACCACAAGCTAATAATTGAAAAATCATCTTCCAAGTATTTTCACGCAGGTTTTTAGCCTTGTAAGGCATAGTCATTGCGTGATAATCTACCACACCATAAGTACAATTATACATTTCTTGAAGACGAACCCAATTTTTAACCGCACCTAGATAATTTCCTAAGTGAATATCACCTGTGGGTTGAATTGCTGAAAGTACATTCTTTTTGTTGTTCGACATTTTTTATATTTATTAATAATTATAAAATGGATTAATAAGAAGTAAGACAATAGACTTTAGACATTAGATGTTAGATTTTATCAAAATAATAAATAAAACTCTTTATTATTTATAGATTTATGATTATTCTTGTCCCTAACTTACTAATAAATGTTAATTAATAATTGATAACTGTTAACTGATAACAGCAATCAAAGAAATTTCAACATTGACATATTTAGGAAGATTAGCTACTTCAACCAATTCTCTAGCAGGAGCAGTATCTTCATTGAAATATTGAGAATAAACAGCATTGATTCTGTTATAGTTCCCCATATCAGATACAAAAACAGAGCATTTCAAAACATTTTCAAAAGAAGTACCTGCATTATCTAATATCGCTTTTAAATTCTTCATTACTTGATGGGTTTCATCTTCTATATTTGCAGTAATCAGTTCTCCCGAGCTAGGCTCTAAGGCTATCTGTCCAGAAACATACAAAACGCCATTGTAAGCTGTCGCTTGATTATAGGGCCCTACAGGAGCAGGAGCCTTATCGGTATTATATATTTTCTTCATATTGTTAATTTTAATGGCAAAGGTATAAAATTGATAATTATAATTATAAAAAAACACTGAAATGTTCTCATTTCAGTGTTTTTTATTATTCATAAAAATAAAGAAAACTCTTTATTATCCCTAGAATTTAGCATCAACTCTCAATGCAAAACTAGCAGGAGGTTCTAACTGACCTGGACGAAGAGAATATTCTCTATTTGTAGCATTTTTAAGTACAATACTTGCTTTTACTTGATCATTAATATGATAAGCAAAACGAGCATCAAAAGTCCAATATCCTTCTCTGTTTTCTACATGATATTGTGCAACACCTTGTACTAAACCTAGAGCTGTATCAATAGCTTCTATACTTGAACCACCATTACAGCTTACCCCTAAACTAATCATTTTAAATCGAGTTTCTATATCAAACTTTACAGTATGTCTTGAACGATATTTTAGAATATTTTCATCAGAAGTAGAAAAGAAATCATTCAATTGACCTGGAGTAAGAATATCTTCTAAAGGTTGATTAATCGCATATTGTGATTCGTCTATATCTTCAAATTCTTGGAATTTAGGATTGATATAATTATAACCAATTAAGAAGGTAGTAGGGAATTTAGTTTTATCCTTATCTACTTGCCCAACAATTGATAATTCCGTTCCATTAATAACTGTATTTCCTACATTTTTGGAGCTAAACCCTAAACCGATTGCATTACTAGGGTCATTCGTAAAGTTGAACTCCATCATGTCTTGATACTCTGACCAAAAATATGATAAATCCACAAAACCTTGGAATGGTCCTACTTGATAGCCTTGTTTTACTGCCAACTCAGCACTCCACCCCGTTTCTGAGGTGAGACCAGGATTTGGAATAATATTCAAACCTGCTACTTGAGTAGTGATGTATTTTTCGGCTACTGTTGGATAACGATAACCTTGTCCCCAAGAAGCTCTAAAGTAAGTAAATTCAGCAGCTTGATAATTCAAACCTAAACGAAATACTGGTTTTGCTTCTGATTCCTTACCATCACCTAAATAATTTCCAGCAACGACAGAAGGTCCATCTAATTGATTAAATTCATATCTTGCACCAGCTGATATATTCAAAGCATTTTTAGTTGTTACTGGATTTCCTTCTGAATCTTTAGAGAAATAGAATTTTTTATCTAATTGAGCATAAATAGCATAATTAGCAGATACAAAAGTAGTATCTCCATATAAAGTTCCACTAATACCTGTATTGGTAGAAACAAGACCACCAATCACATTCATATCCAATTCTTCAAATCTCTTTTGATATTGTAATTCATTATAAAATAAATTAGAAAAATTTCCTTGATCATTGGCATTATCATTATTCACTTTCAACCATCTACCCATATATTTTACAGTATTACCATTATCATCTAAATAAGTAACAAATGGGTCAACATTAAAACGAGTCGTATTACTATTGGTCATGTTTCCAGAATCTCCAATATATGCTCCTTCTTCATGGTCTCTCCAAAAGAATACCGTATTACTGTTTCCTCTATTATAATTTACATAAAGCCCAGCATTTAGATTATCATTGAAACGGTATCTCAATTTGTTATTGATTCTTATTTTATTATCTCTTGCATTTTTAATATAAGAATAATTCAAATAACCCATAGTACCGAATACCCAATCTAATTTACCAAATTTATGGCGGTGAACAATCGAAGCCCCTACTTTCATAGGTGTAGGAATAGAATCAGCTTTCCACCAGTGTTTTGCATCGTCTTTAGGTTTCCAAAAAGACTCTGTAAACATAGCAAAATTAGTTTCTGGCTCAGATTTAGCATAAGCTGTACGGATATTAATAATACCATTTAATGCTGATGAACCATATAATGCAGAGGCTGC
Organism: Saprospiraceae bacterium; assembly: GCA_020630455.1. Classification (GTDB taxonomy): domain Bacteria; phylum Bacteroidota; class Bacteroidia; order Chitinophagales; family Saprospiraceae; genus JAHDCE01. The sequence goes on along the minus strand of JAHDBK010000196.1, from coordinate 1,894 downwards.
ACCTTTAATGACCTCAATTTGAGCAATATTCTCAACAGGAACATCAGACCAGTTAGGATAACCTGCATCTGGAGCTAGTATTGGAATATCATCTACTAATAATAAAACCCTAGAACCTGCACCATAAGAGAAACCAGAGCCACCACGTATGTTAGCTTGACCATCAATAATGGTTACACCAGGTACTCTTTTTAAGACCTCATCAACTGTAGTTGAGTTGGTGCTTTCTACTAGAGCTGGTTTTACAACTTCTAGAGAAACTGTTACCTCACCTAGTGGTTTTTCAAATTTAGTACCCGTAACAGTTGCTTGAGTTAATAAATTTTCAGAAGTTATTAATTCGGCGTTAATTTCTAAAGTTTCTCCATCTCCTATTGTAAAGGTTTGTGTATAGGTATTATAACTGGTATAACTGATTTGAATAGTATGAGTACCTGCAGGTACAGATATTTCATAAGAACCATCAAATTCTGTAACTGTTCCAACGTCACCAATCATAACAGTGGCACTTATCAATCCCTCAGGCTCTTCATCCCCTGTCACAACTCCTCTAACTGTTCCTTGAGCTATCATCATTTGACTTACAAAAAGCAGTACGATAAGATTAAGAATGTTTAGTAATTTTCTTTTTTTCATAATAAAAGATTTGGTTATGTATTTATTTCAAATAAAATAAGCTTTTTAAAAATTAGTTAGTGTATTTTTGAGTATAAGGAAAAACAAATTTATACTTTATTTTTAATTCTAATTGAATTTTAATCAAAAAAAAGAATAAGAGCATGTTTTAATTTTAATCTTTATGAAAACGAATATATTAAGAACTTGTCTTTATAAATATTTTATCGTTTATCCCGATAAACTCAAAAATATTTATTTCGCCAAAACCTTAATCTATTGATTTTCATTGTGATAAATTTTCAAACATGCTCTAACCAAATTTATTTGTTATTCTTTTTTTTTATTAATTAATAAAGAAAATTATTTATTAATTAACATTAAAAAAATCACCATCTTCCTTCAGAATCTGGAGAAAGATTAGGCGTATTTCCTATATCATTTGGGTTTTCAGTACCACAATTACTAGGCGGAGATTGAGATAATCTCAAATCAACAGGGTCTCCCATTTGCATAAAGACACCTGGTTGATAAGGTGGAAATTGAGCGACAATATAAGCCGACATGGTATCTGTAACACTCGCATCTACTGTAACATTTCCCAACATCAAATTATGTCCAGAACGCAATTTGAATAAGGCTTGATTATATTGTAAGCAAACTAAATCAGGTATTTGGACAGGACCTGCATCATGCTCGACAGCAACCACTAATCCAATAGTATCCCAAACAGTAGCTATCGTAGGTATAGAATCTTCCAAACTTTGAATCCTTTTGCCATTATAATAAACTTCGACCACCGTCCCTGGTACTTTTTCATCGATGACTTCTTTTATAATTTTGTGATTAAATCTAGCAGACCTTAAGCTACTAATAGCTCTTTCAGTTTCTAATCCATATATTCTTAAAGGAATGTATTTTTCTGGTTTAACTTCTTTATTCACAGTTAAATAGACAATTCTACCTTTTTTGGCTTGGTCATTAGCTAAAGGATTTTGAGATAACACAATTCCTAAAGGCCTTTCTTTCATATAAAAAGAGTCATGGACGACCAATTTAAATTTAGATTTTCTTGCTTCTTTCGCAATGTCATCCATTGTCATATTGGTATAGTCAGGAACAGTATAATACTCACTATGATTAGTATAGCATTTTAGCAATGCAAATGACAACCATAACAATATGAAAGTAGCCACTAACATTCCAAGGCAGTTGGCTAAGACACTTCTTGTTGTTCCAAAAATAAATAGCTTTTTGAAAAAGCCTAGTTTTTTATTAT
>JAHDBK010000195.1 GCA_020630455.1 Saprospiraceae bacterium | reverse complement strand
AAAATGTTAAAATGAGAATTTAACACTTGTTAAAATAAAGAGATTTCTTTATTTTTAATATAAAAAAGAAGGAACTGATGAATCAATTCCTTCTTTAAATATTTATTTATTTTGTATTCTAAATTATAATTTATTCTTAGACCATTTTGATTTGAGGGTATAGTAATCTAAGAAATAAACAATTTTTAAAGTAAATGTATTGGTTTGAGGTGCTTCTTTAAATAATTTAAAGTTTTCAAAATAATTAATTTGAGTGTCATCTGTATTACTATCAAAAATTGAATTCTTCCAAACAAAAACGATATCACTTCCTGGAGCAAATCTCCAACGATAAATCCAATCAATAGTAAAAGCATTAAAACTCACATCATGGTCACCTATGTAATCACTTGAATATAATTCTCCATTATTATCAATTTCAAAAAAGGAATTATAATTTACCTTAGACCAATAATGTCTCAATCTCAATGTAATTCCCATTTTATTATTAAAAATATAATTACCATTTATAGAGTTAATTACTGTATTGACATTTCTTTTGCCTATGATTGAATTACTATTGGAATCAAAGGTAGCAAAACCTACATTATCATATTCTACATTATGAAGAACACCTAAGACAAAAAATAACTTATCATTAGGTCTAAATCGAGGTTCAATTTCATATTCATATTCTCTTCTACCTTGGTCAAATGGTTTCCCATATAATAGATTAACATCAATAGCCACTTTTTTTCTATAATCTGAAGAAATCCAAGCACCTGTATAAAACCAAGCAGGTACTTTTAAATAATTACCATCATTTTGCCTAGATTCAAAATAATCATGGACAGGAAAAGGTGCCGTTTCAGTCCACCATCCAAATGCAAAGAAACTTTTGGTTACATAAAAATTATTAGTATTAATAGAAAAACGATTATAGACACTTGGTTCATACAACATAGAATACCCCATCCATATATTACCTCCTGCACTATTGAATTTTCCAAAAGGTTCGAATTGATTATACCTAAGAAAAACAGAGGCACTTCTTTCATTATTATTAAAAAGAAAGCCTAAATCATTAGGATTATAAGTATTACTTTCAACATTATAATTAAAACGATAAGTAAATTTTCCACCATTTTTACCAATACTAAAATTATACGCATGTCCTAAGCCAACATCACTGCCTTTTTCATATAGTTGACTGACCTTAGCACTTCCTCTAAAATTGAAGGAATTAGATTTATTATTAACACTAAATTCAGTGGCCGTAACATTAGCATCATAATCATCACCAAACCTCATGGTATTCGTATTAATTAGTGATACATAAGAATTATTTTTTAAGCCTTGGTCAAACACCAATACATTATAATTGGTTAAGGGGTTGGTTTCAACTTCTCTTTCTTCCCCTGTTAGGGTATTTTCAAGAGTAGCGAATGTTTTTCCGACAATCCCATTAAAGACGCCTATACCTAAATTAGTCGCCGTTCTACCCGACAATTTAAAAGCATTATAAAGAGGTGTTTCAATGGGGTTAGATACTACAGATTCGTTTTCGTTTGCTTCATTATAGACATTTCCATAATTCAAAGGTGTTCCTCCTATTCTCCTTGAATAGAAAATATTACCTTTATTGAACAATTCAGTACCCTCCGTAAAGAATGGTCGATTTTCATCAAAACGCACTTCAAAAGGAGAAAGGTTAAGTACTTGATTATCTGAAGCTGCTTCACCAAAATTAGGAATAAGAGTCATATCTAGCGTAAAAGCATCTGTAAGCCCATACTTAATATCCATTCCTCCTGTAAATTGATTGCCCCATTGATTGACTGGGTCATTATTTTTATCATGATACATAGAAGAAATACCTGCGATAAACGGAGTGGCTTGTAGCCTAATAGGTGATTTGACATTCTCAATTCCTTCTAGAACTCCAAATTGATTCAACAAGCCATTGACTTCTGGTTTTATTTCATTCCACCAATAAGAAGTTCTATTTCTTCTTATTATTCTAGCAAAATTTACATTCCATTTTTGAATATCTTCACTTGAAAAACGCAAGGCAGAAAAAGGAATAGCAAATTCTGCTACCCATTTATCATCATGAATACTCACTTCGGCATCCCAAACAGCATCCCAGTTTCTATCTTGTCCTTGAGAAGAAAATTTCAGGTCATACTGAACTCCTGCCGCAGAAACAGCAAAACCCAAAGCATTTACTCCGTCTTGATAGGTATCAAATACAAAACCAAACCAGTCGGTATTACTATTAGTAAATGGTTCTCCTCTAAATCTTTGACCAATTTCATCTCTTAAACACAATTGTCTTAGAATAGAATCTTTAGAAACATCATACATCACCGCACCAATATATAAATTGGTATTATCATACATTATTTTAAACTCGGTTTTATATTCATCTGGATTGCCTGGATTAGGCGAGGATTCTATAAAATCAGTTCCAACAGGGGCATTTGACCATGCCGATTCATCTAAACTTCCATCAATTTTTATTGAGCTTTCTATTCTTATTGCTTCTATTTTCTTTTTAATAACATCTTCTTCTTGAGAAAATGTAAAAAATGGTATTAAACATACAAAAAATAGAAATGTAAGGTTTTTCATAAATTAATTTTCATTTTGCTTTGTAAACTACTTATATACCTAATACGTTGTATTTAGAACTAAGTTCTAAATAAAAAGTCTTATTATTTAGTTCCCATATTTTGTGAAAATTTAAATAGAGTCTAGTTATAAATTAAGAGCATGTTTAAATTTTAATCTTTATGAGAATCAACATATTAAGAACTTGTCTTTATAAATATTTTATCGTTTATCCCGATAAACTCAAAAATATTTATTTCGCCAAAACCTCAATCTATTGATTCTCATTGTGATAAATTTTTAAACATGTTCTAAAAAGACAAAAGCATAGATTTATTGGTTGCAAATTTAAAACATTTAACATTAATAATAAATAATATGTATTAATTTAAAACTATTCTAATTAAAAAAAAAGAAAACAATTCCTTATTTTTGAACACTTTTTATAAAATTTAAAATTCAGTTTTGAAAGCCAAAAACAAAATCATAGTAATAGTAAGCCTTTTATTATTACAAACCATACTCTCCTATCCTGCTTTTGCTTCTCATGTCATGGGTGGTGAAATTGAATATACCTGTCTTGGAAATAATGATTATAGAGTACGTGTAAGCTTATACAGAGATTGTTTAGGAACAGACATCAATCCTTATACTTCTTATCAAATCATTTTCCCTAACTTGTGTGGTTCCCCAATCATACGACAGGCACAATTACTAAGTGGATTCCCTGTTTCAATTACGCCATTGTGTAGTAATGAAACTGACGCCTGCGAAAACCCTAATGTAGGTGTTGTCGGAGTTGAAGAATTTATTTTTGAAGATATTGTCAATATTCCTTTAACAGATAATTGTCAAGAATTCACTTTAATTGCTGAAGATTGTTGTAGAAACAATGCCATTTCTACAGTTGCCAATTCTGGAACTGAAGGATATTCCTATTATACACAAAATTTAGGAGGTGCTGACTTGTGTAATAATTCACCTATTTTCAACAATGAACCAACTGCTTTTTTCTGTGTAGGTCAAGAAGTAAATTATAATCACGGCGTTACTGACCCAGATGGCGACCAATTAGTTTTTAGTTTAATTAATTGCTTAGATGATGATGGATTGAGTGTTAATTATATTAGTCCCTATGATGGTAATACTCCCTTAGATGCTAACGACTTAGTATTAGACGCTAGCACAGGTGCTATTAGTTTTACTCCGAATGCTTTGCAAGTAGGTATATTATGTGTATTAGTAGAAGAATTTAGAGATGGTATTAAAATTGGAGAAACTACACGGGATATGCAATTTACCGTTTTGGAATGTACCCAAGATACTATCGCACAGGATGCGAATATTTTACCTGTCATTTCTGGGTTTGATGGTCAAGCGAATTCTTCTGGAGTTACTGGTGATTATGAAGCAGAAGTTTGTTATAATATTCCTTTTTGTTTTACGCTTACAGGTTTTGATGATGATTTTGATTTGGTAGAATTATCTTGGAATGAGGGGATACCCGATGCTTCTTTTACTATTAATAATAACAACTCTTTAAACCCAACTGTTGATTTTTGTTGGACCCCCACCTTTGAAGACATTGGTGTTAACTTCTTTACCTTAACGGTCAAAGATGATGCTTGTGATATTAGGGGGATTAATACTTATACCTTCAAAATTGAAGTAAGCGAAGGATTGATTGATTTTAATTATACTGAAAATCCTGCCACTTGTTTCAATACTCCTGATGGTTCTGCAAGCGTTAATATCATCACCCCCTTAGCCAATCCAAATATTGAGTGGCAAACTACACCACCTCAATTTGGTTTAAATGCTAATAATTTACTACCTGGCACTTATGATATTATTATTCAAGATCAAAATTTAGACTGTTCTTTCACCACTATTCAAATAGAAATTAGCTCCCCTAATGAGATTTTAATTACAGAAGCTAGTCCAATAAGTCATGCTAGTTGTTATGGTTTTAGTGATGGTACTATTGAAATCAATATCACAGAAGGAATTACCCCTTATGATATAATTTGGTCAAATGGATTTACCGGAACAAACAATACCAATTTAGAAGCAGGAATCTATACCGTAACTGTTACAGATGCTAATACTTGTGTCCAAACAGCTAGTTTTGAAGTTATGTCTCCCTCGGAAATTATAGACAATGCAAATTTATCCGATTATAATGGATACCAAGTGAATTGTGCAAATGGCTCTGATGGTTTTATTGAATTAAACCCACAAGGAGGTTCTGGTCTCTTTACTTATACTTGGCCAGACAATACAAGTTCTAGCTCAATCTATGATCTCGCCCCTGGATCTTATATAGTAACTGTTACAGATGAGCAAAATTGTAGTCAAACATTTTCTTACAATCTCATTTCTCCTACAACCGTTTTTTCTCAAGTTTCTCAAACAGGTGTTACTTGCTATGGAGACAATGATGGAAGTTTAGTCATTGAAAATATTAGCGGAGGAATTGGTCCTTATTATTGGTCATTTGATAGTGATGAATTTAATATTATAGATTCTTTTCCTTATGAAGTTAATGGATTATTTGGAGGAGAGCAAGTCATGTACTTCCAAGATGATAATCAATGTATTTTTACTGATACTGTTGATGTTTATAGTCCTCCACCTTTAGTAATTGATATTTTTCCTGCTGATACATTAATTGAGCTAGGAGAAATGGTAGAACTCTCATTTACGACCACAGCTCAAGGAACTTTTGATTTTGAGTGGACTTCCTCTCCTGGATACCAAGTAACTTGTGATTCTTGTTTTGTATTAGATTCAATTATGCCATTTGATAATGTAGAATTTTATATAGATTTAGTAGAAATAGAAAAGGGTTGTACCGGCAAAGGAAAAGCCGTAGTGAGGGTAAGAGAAGAGGATTTTATTTATATACCTAATGCTTTTTCGCCCAATAACGATGGACAAAATGATTTTTTCACTGTTTATGGTCAAGAAAATGTAATCGCTGAAATCGAATCATTTAGTATTTTTGATAGGTGGGGAAATATGGTTTTTCTCAATGAGAATTTCTTACCGAACCAAAATGAAGAAGGCTGGGATGGATTTGTACAAGGAGACAAAGCACCTCCTGCTGTTTATATTTACAAAGCGGAAATAAAATATATCAATGGAAAAACTAAGATTTTCCATGGTGATTTAACCTTATTAAGATAAAAATATAAAGGCTAATAATTTTCTTATTAGCCTCTTTATATTTTATTTCAACTGTGATAAGTTTTTAATAAAACAATCTGCATATTCTTTCTTTACTTTTGATTGAAAAGCAACTGCACTTTCTCTTGAGTTAAAATGCCCCAATAGTACTTTATACATTGTTTTATTTCCTGATTTAGAAATAAATACTAAGGTTTCTACATTGGGAAACTTGATTTGAAATTTATCTATTTCTCTTAATACATTTCCATATTCTTCATAACCTCCCATTTGCACGCTATAGCCATTCATAACCATTTTATCAACATTAAACTTAAAAAGTCCAGTTTCAGAACTTAAATTAGGTTTAGTAGCAGGTGGAGGAGAAGTATTTGTTGTTGGACTTGGAGCTGGACTAGGACTAGGCTCGTAAGTTGGTTTATCTGCTGGTGTTGGAATAGTTGGTTTATCTATTGTTGGTTTTGTAGGTATATTCGGTTTACTAATCGTAGGTTTATCCACTACAGGTTTAGGATTTGAAGGAGCAGACACAATTGGTTCTTCATCTTCTATAACATCACAAATATTCTTAGGTACAAAATTCCTTCCTAAGAATGTTTTCAAATTACTGGGAATCAATCCTTCTTCTTTTCTTTCTATTTCTTTTCCATTACAATTTAAAACCAATAAGGTAGGTAGCATTTTAATATTATATTGATTCTTCAAAGAGAAACCTTCAAAATCATCAATATTCATTTTAATAGGAATATATTTATCTTTCATATACTCTGCGACACCTGCATCTGTAAAGGTATATTCGTCCATTAATTTACAAGGAGCACACCAATTAGCATAAAAATCTACAAAAACCAATTTGCCTTCTTTTTGTGCTTTTAGAAGAGCAGATTCTAGGTTTCCTTGATAAAATTGAACTCCAGCTGGTTGTTCTGCTACTTTAGCCCCCATTAATATTAATAATAAAGGCATTAATAAAATCATTACAATTCGTTTCATCATTATTTTCCTCATTTTTTTCGATTTTTAGAGATATATTTATTCAGGTTGTGAATTTCTATTCATCATAGACTTTCTTCTTAGACGCTAATTTGTAACGTTTTTACAAACCAACATATTTTATTATAATATATTTATATCTAAACAAATAAGGTATGACTCGCAGCTATGTTCTATGTTTATTTTACAAATTTAGTATGTTTTTTACAATATTTGTTATAAAAAGTGATATTAAAA
>JAHDBK010000194.1 GCA_020630455.1 Saprospiraceae bacterium | reverse complement strand
AAATTAAGCGATTGATTTATAGGAATTTACGTCCTTAAAGTGTCAAAGTCAAGACCATTATTCATTTGGTTCAGTCTTAAAAACGGTACTATGTTTGGAGAAGGTGGCGGAATTAATTGGAAAAGAATGTTTACGGGTGCTACTAAGTTTGATTAAGGTATAATTTATCAATGCAAAAAAAATAAAGGGATTTTGTTATTAATAGCTAAATCCCTTTATTTTTTATATAAATATTTTAAAATCTATTCTTCTTCAAAAACATTAACTTCAATGGTTTTGTCTTGATTGGCTAATTGCCAAATAGTATGGAAAATGAGTTTACCAATAATGGTCGTTTTTTCATAATTAATTTTTTCAGCGGTATCCGTTACCATGTGATAATCATCGTGAACGCCACTAAAATAAAAAATAGAAGGAATCCCATTTTTAGCAAAATTATAATGGTCAGAACGATAATAAAAACGATTGGGGTCATCTCTTTCATTAAAAGTATAATCTAATTCTATTTGAGTATAGGTTCTATTCGCATATTCATTGATATCATGAAGCTCTGTACTCAATCTATCTGCACCAATAACATAAATGTAATTAGGATTGTCTTCGTGGTTTTTGTCTGTTCGACCTATCATGTCCACATTGACATTTGCAATCGTATTTTCTAAAGAATATATTGGATAATCTGCATAATATTCAGAGCCTAGAAGTCCTTTTTCTTCACCTGAAACCAACAAAAACAAGATGCTTCTTCTAGGTCCAAAGCCTTCTTTTTTTGCAATTGAAAATGCTTCAGCTATTTCCAAAACAGTTGAAGTTCCAGAACCATTATCATCTGCTCCATTGTATATGGCTTCGCCTCTCTTACCTAAATGGTCATAATGAGCGGATACCACTATAATATCATCTTTTAAAGTAGGGTCTTTCCCTTCCATAAAGCCTAGAACATTTTCTCCTTCTATAATTTTTTGTTCTTTTTCTAAAGACACTTCAAGTTGAGTAGACATGCTTAGGTTTTTTGAAATACCCTTTGCTCGTATTTTATCTCTTGATTTTATAAATTTTTTATAGAATTTATTTCCAATAATTTCCTTAGCGATTTTTCTAGAAATATAAATACTATTAGCATAATTATCATCATCTACTACTTCTGTACCTTTTGTCATTTGTCCATTAAGTAACCTATCTCTATATCTGCTTACTCTTTCATTAATATCGGGTTCTATAAAAAGCACCAATTCTACCCCTTTTCGTTTTGCTGTTTCTAATTTTTTTCTCCAATCTAAAGCCCAATCAGAATATTTTTTTTCTCCTGTAATATAAGAAATGCTGTCTTTACTTAGTGGCTCTCCTTGATAAATGATAATCGTTTTGCCTTTTACATCAACACCATTATAATCGCTATATTTTTCATCATCAATACCATAACCTAGGAAAACTACTTCATCGATATTTAATAATTCAACATTTTTATTAGAAGAAGGGAAAGCATAAAAATCCCACATATATCTATAATATTCATCCTTTACTTTTAGAGAAATGTTCTCCCATCGGTTATAAGCAAAATTTATTTTTTGAAAATAAGTTTCTTCATTGATAGGTGATAAGTCTAATTTTTTAAACTCTCCTGCAATATATTCAGCTGCTAATTTTTGACCTTGTTGACCTGTTTCTCTCCCTTCCATTTCGTCAGAAGCTAAGGTATAAAGGTGTTTTTGTATATCTCCTGGAATAATGGTATTTGCATAAATAGCCGAAGAATCTTGTTCCTGTGCTACTATTATAGATATGCTTGCTATTAATAAGATGATGAGTAATTGTATTTTTTTCATTTTGAGAATATTAAAATAAGATTCAAAAAAGAATTAGTGATGGCTAAAGAAGGTAAAACGAACAAATAATAAAGAAATTTCTTTATAAACAAATAAATTCATTTAACAAGAACGATGTATTTTATCTACTCTTCTTTGGTGTCTACCCCCTTCAAACGCTGTAGATATAAACGCTTCAATCATATTTAAAGCTGTTTTTTCTTCAACAAATCTCACTGGAACACAAATCATATTTGCATCATTGTGTGTTCTTGCCAATTCTGCTAGCTCGGTGTTCCAACATAAGGCGGCTCTTATTCCTTGGTGTTTATTTGCTGCCATACAGACACCATTCCCACTTCCACATAACAAAATTCCCAATTGAGCAATACCATCTTCTACAAAGGTCGCTGTTGGATGAGCAAAGTCGGGATAATCAACCGATTCTAAGCTGTGAGTTCCAAAATCAATGACTTCGTGACCTTTGTTTTTCAACATATCTACAATGGCACTTTTATAAGGAAAACCTGCATGGTCACATCCAATTGAAATTATCATAATTTATAAGTATTTAATAGATATTATTACGAAAAGTTTTTTATTAAAAAACAAAGAGGCTGTTTTATATAAAACAGCCTCTTATATAATTTATCAATCAACGCCTCCATCTGGATTATCTGTTGGAGGTTTTGGTTGTGATTGAGGAATTAAATCTCTCAAAATACCATAAGACTCGAATTTATCTTTAAGTACTTGAACAGTAGCTGCATCATTTTGAGTCGCAGCTAATTGATACATTCTACGCACTGCCTCTACATAAATCGCTCTCTGTTGTTCAAGAGATTGACTAGAGTCCATAACTCTTTGTGGTAAAGCATTTGTAAATACTAAATTCTCTTCTGCATTGACTATTATTTGATCCAAATATGGTTTTGCTTTTTCATACTTGCCTATTTGAGCGTAGACATTTAATAAATCTACCGTAGAATAATCAAATGCAAAATTGTGATTAGGAAATGCTTCAAAATATTGGTCTACCATTTCTTCTGCTTTTTGATTTCTTCCTTTGGTAGCCATTGTTTTTGCACCTCTCAAAATACTAAAGAACATAGATTGAACACTAGGGCTATATTTATCATCAACAAACATATCATGCTTGTCAAAACCACCCCAATTCCAACGAGTAGTAACATTATTATGTATTCTTTCCAAATCAACATCACCTAATCCTAAAACACCTAATCGAGAGAATTTAGCGTCTTGTTGTGTTCTTATCGGTACTAATTTTAAAGCCAATCCTTCTAATTGTAAATATCTATCCAATCCTTGAATATTTTCTCTTCTAACTGTTACTGCGAAATAAATAGGTCTCTTTCCGAAATTTGAAGCTAAAATATCCAATAAGGCTAAATCTCCTTTAAATATTCTTCTTCCAGGAATTTTGAAATTCATAGCAGGAACAATATCATTAGTTCTATGGGCAGCTACTTGACCACTATTTTTCCAAGCTGTAGTATCTACAGGAATAAAAGCATTGGCAGTAGGCATAAAGCTTTCCATCGTACCTCCACCACTTAAAGTTACTGGATTATCATCTCCCATGAATTTAACCAACCTTTTCAAATCCATTCTCTCCACTTGTTGATTCAAGATGAGTTGTTGGCGTTTTTTACCTCTTAATTGATTTTCAGGTATTGTAAATTCTATCGCAGGAGAATCATTAACTTTTCTTCGCAATTGGTTAATATACCAATCTACTTGGATTAAACTTAAATTCACCACTCTAACATCTGTTCTAATTCCCTCTACTTCTTGTGCAAACCAGAGTGGATAGGTATCGTTATCACCATAGGTAAATATGATGGCATTTTCTTCTACTGAATTCAAGAAATTAGATGCATAATCTCTTGCTCCATAGTGATTGGCTCTATTATTATCATCATAATTCTGAAAGCCCATTAATAGAGGAGCGATAAGAATAATAGGAATAGCGATATATGTAGATAGATTTTTATCTAAATTAACAGAATTAATCAACATATTTCTCAAACCTAATACTGCTAAACCTATGCCCATACAATAGGTAAAGAAAGACCCGACGAGTACGTAATCCCTTTCCCTAGGTTCATTTGGAGGTTGATTAGTATAAATAATAATGGCTAGTCCCGTCATTAAAAATAAGGACAATAAGAAAAATGCTTCTTTAGGAGATTTATTAAAGAGGAAGAAAAATCCTATTAATCCAAAAATGAATGGCAGCATAAAATAAGTATTCCGTGCTTCGTCATCTTTAAACTCTTGAGGCATATTAGAGGCATCATAGGTGAGCATTTTATCAATAAAAGAAATACCCGTAATCCAATGCCCTTTGCCTTTATCCCAAGATTCATAGCCTTGTAATTTATTCTGTCGACCAGAGAAATTCCACATGAAATATCGGATATACATCCAATTAATTTGATATTCAAAGAAGAACCGTATATTATCCAACATAGTGGGCTGTTGGAGTAAGATATTTCGACCATAATCGTCTTTTAGTGGTCTCCCATTAGAATCCTTGGCGTATTCTAGACCAATCCAACTCATATAAGCATCTCTTTTAGAGTCGTCGCTATGACTTATACGTGGGAATAATAAGTGTTTACCTTCATTTGCATTATATGTATATGATGGATATACATCAGTAATTTCATATTGTCCACTTTCTGCCACATAATCATACCTATCTTCTTTGTCAGTCCCTGTAGGTCTAGCATCAAAATTAGGTCCATATACAATTGGTCTTTCACCATATTGTTCTCTATTGAGATATGGTAATAATCTCATTGCATTACTTGGGTCATTCATATTAATAGGAGTATTGGCATCTGCTCTAAGCACAATAACTCCAATGGATGAAAATGCAGCTAATACTGTTGCAAAAGCAAAAGCAGCATATTGTAATTCAGGCATTCTTAATTTAGGTGCATAATATAAACCTGCGGCTACTATACCTCCAAAGAATAATACCAAAGGAATAACACCACTGTGCTTAGGCATTCCCATAGAGTTGACCATAAATTTTTCAAATACTGTCCAAATAGTAGGTACTCCTACGATTACGAAGTATTGAATAAAAATCATTACAAAAACACCTAAAACACCTGAAATTAGAACTCCTAATACATTGTGTTCTTTGTATTTTTTAAAATAATATAATAAAGCGAGTGCTGGGAATGTCAATAAACTTAATAAGTGGACCCCGATAGATAATCCTGCCATAAATATTGAGAATATAATCCATCTATCGCTTTCTTTTTCATCAGGTAAACTATACCACTTGGCCATGCCCCAAACCACTAATGTTGTAAACATTGTCGACATAGCATATACTTCGCCTTCTACTGCTGAGAACCAAATAGAAGAACAAAAAGCCGTAGCTAAACCAGCTACTAAACCAGCTCCAGCTAAAGCAATATTTTCACTACCTTCGGGAGTACCTTCTCTACCCACTAGGGCAATTTTACCAAAAATTACAGTAATCCAACAAACCATCATGGCGGCAATTGCTGTACAAATACCCGACATAAAATTGATTGAATATGAAATATATTCAGGATGGGCTTCTGTATCTGTAAAAATTTCTGCCATTAAGGTGAACATTCTACCAATAACCAAGAAAACAGGTGCTCCAGGAGGGTGAACTACCTCAAACTTGTATGCTCCTGCTATAAACTCTCCACAATCCCACAAACTTCCTGTTGGTTCAGCAGTCATACTATAGATGATAGCAGCGATGGCAAAAACAGACCAACCTGCAATTTTACTCAACTTTTGATATTCCATTGATACTTATTTCGTATTAATTATAGATTTTAAAAAGCAAAAATAATAAATTGTGCTAAAGGAAAGACTTTATTAATAAAAAACGGTTGCATTATAGCTATATTTCTATAAAAAATATAGTTTAAACATTATTATTGATTATAATTTATAAAAATTACATCATAAATCTAATATTGTTCTTTGTCATTAGGGAAGTCATTAGATTTGACATCATCTATATATTGTTCTACCGCTCCTTTTATTTCTGAAAACAAATCTAAATAACGGCGTAAGAAACGAGGATTAAAGTCTTTGGTAATTCCTAGTAAATCATGAGTTACTAAAACTTGTCCATCAGCATCTGGTCCTGCACCAATTCCAATTACTGGAATATTAATATGTTCTGTAACTTTTTTCGTCAATCTAGCTGGAATTTTTTCAAGGACTAGAGCAAAGCAGCCTAATTTTTCAAGTAGCATTGCATCAGAAATGAGTTTTTGGGCTTCTGCTTCTTCTTTTGCTCTTACGGTATATGTCCCGAACTTATAAATAGATTGTGGTGTTAAACCCAAGTGTCCCATGACAGGGACACCTGCGGACAAAATCCTTGTAATAGATTCTGAAATTTCTGCTCCTCCTTCCATTTTGACAGAGTGTGCTCCCGATTCTTTCATTATTCTAATTGCAGAATCTAAGGCAATTTTGGAATTTCCTTGGTAAGAACCGAAAGGGATGTCAACAACGACCAAACATCTTTTTACTGCTCTGATTACTGAAGAGGCATGGTATATCATTTGGTCTAAAGTAATCGGTAATGTAGTTTCATGACCAGCCATTACATTCGATGCAGAATCGCCTACTAATAAGACATCTATTCCCGCTTCGTCAAGTATTTTTGCTGTTGAAAAATCATAAGCTGTAAGCATACTGATTTTTTCGCCTGCTTCTTTCATGGCTTGTAGTGTATGGGTAGTGATTCTTTTTACATTTTTTTTAGCTGTTGACATATTTTCTATACTTTATTAAAATAGGCTTCAAAGATAAACTTTATATTTCTAAAAGTATTTTTATTTTAATAATAATACAAATTTCAATTATAATTATTATAATTAAATGAGTATAAATAACAAATTTTCTTTACTTAAGTGTGAAGTAATTTAAAGTTAATTCTTATACCAATCCACATTGAAAAATACACCTTAGCTTTTCTGTAAAGATTTGAAGTATAGTCAATTGTGGTAAAGTTGTAATGAATTATCCGATACGGATGCGTATTAGACCTACGCAAAAACCATTGTGATTATTGGGCTTCAGCTATTTTTCGTCCCGTAGTTTTGACTACGAAACTCAAAATGAGCTTTGCCAATAACCACAAGCATTTCCGCTCGGTTTCTAATAATAACTTTAAACAACTTCAGTAT
This sequence comes from Saprospiraceae bacterium, assembly GCA_020630455.1. Lineage (GTDB taxonomy): Bacteria > Bacteroidota > Bacteroidia > Chitinophagales > Saprospiraceae > JAHDCE01. The sequence continues at coordinate 17 of JAHDBK010000194.1, read as the reverse complement.
TTATTAGAGAATAATGA
>JAHDBK010000193.1 GCA_020630455.1 Saprospiraceae bacterium | reverse complement strand
ATTGTAAATAATCAATTATCACTACTTTCATATTTTGCTTACGACTTAACCTACGACAAGTTAAATAAAAATTACTAAAGCTTCTTATTTTATCAGTGAAAACCTGAATATTTTCGCTTGTATTATCTATATATTTCCTTGCTGCATTATGACGTAATTCTTTGTTTTCTTTGTCTCTAACAGAATAGCCTGTCTTTATATCAATCATTCTGTTTTGAACTTCATCCTTACCCATCTCAAATGACCATAAAGCAACCGTATATCCTTGAGATGTAACATTTAGAGCTAAATTAACAGCAAATGCACTTTTACCTTTTCCTGTACCTGCTGCAATTGTGATAAGTTTACCTGCTTTAAAACCATCTATAATATTATCCAGTCTTTGATAACCAGTGCTAATACTATCCTCTGGCTTTTTATTTAAAGTTTCTAATAAACTTTCTCTAAAATCTGTTATTTCAGATTTATCCGTTTCGTCAAGAGTATGAGTAACTTGCTGTATTCCTTTATCAGCTAAAATCTCTATATCACTGAATTTAGCAGTATTAAGTATTTGTTTTTCTTGTTCTTGATAACAGCTAACTAATTTTCTTCTGATATATTGAGTTCTTATTTTTTCAAATAAACCTTCAAAAGCTACAGGTGAGCCAAGAAATATAGATGATTGAGTCATACAAGTAGCTATGTAATCACGTTTATCAATACTAGTTTCAGATGTTATTAACTCCCAATCTTCCTGTAAAATTGACTGAACTTGAAACAAGATATCACTAGAAGTCTTTCCGTTATCAACACAAGCTTTTATTATTTTAAAAATATAAGCCGCATGCGGTGTAAAGAAATATTTTGCTTGTAACATCCTACCTGCTTCAATAGCAGCTTGTTCATCTTGAATCATATAACCAATAGCAGTTTGTTCATTCTGTATATCGGTTTTTAAAATATCATCTAGTTTTGCTAAATTTTCATTATCCATAGTATCTCTCCGCTCCTGATAGTGATTGTACTTCTCCACGAAGTAACATTTGATATCTCTCGTCTATTGCTTTTTGCTTCTCAGCTTGAATTTCAGCCATAGACTGTGCTTTTTCCTCCTGAGTTTGAGGGTGTTGTGCTTTATACTTGTAATCATTTTCTCCGTTAATTGCTTTGACAAGGTAATTGATAACACCTTGCCTTCCTCCATAAACTAGCTTATCGGGTTTACGTTCTAAAATATTTCGGATAATTAACCAGACTTTGTTAGAGGTGTAATGCTTTTTATTACTTCGAGATATTGCTGTGTTTATCATGTGGTCAGTAAACCTGAAGTCTTGTAAGTATGGTGATTGGTAGGTATTACCATCCCTGCCTACAGTCTCTTCTGTGTTTTGGTAATAGCTAGTTATAGTTTGAGTTTTATTAAGACTTTCTGCTTTTTCAACAAAAGCTATGCCTTTTTCTTTTGGATTTGGTTCGTATTCTATATTTTCTTCCAATACTTCTATCGGTACATCTGCATAATCTGGTGTTTCAGCATACTCATAATTTTCTATTTCATTTTCTGTGTAAACAAACTCTTGGTTTGCTATATTTATTTCTGAATTTTCAATAATTTTAGTTTCTTTTGTTTCTATATTTTCGCTATTAAAATTTTTATAGGTAGAAAACTGATTATGCTGATAATCATGATTATCATTTTTTATTTCTTTTTTATTATATATATGTGGTGATTCGAAAGATCGGGTAATTTTTTTCGCGATGTCGGGTAATTTTTTTCGCGATGTCGGATAATCTTCATCTAGTAAATCAGCAAAATATTCTTCAGGATTTTCTAAAATTTCGTCAGTATTTTCGTTCTTAGTAAAAATATAACAATCTCTATATTTCTTCTCATTAACGACTATTGAACGTTCAAACGTAATATCTAGAATATCAGCTAATTGTTTTATTAGATTGCAATTTTGCCTTCTTTCAGTATCAGTTATTTCACTCAATTCATAATGAGTTAATATTGCATGACCATACTTTTCTATCTGATACAAGACGTTACTGAGTATCAATCTGGCTTTTGGAGAGATATTTTTTAGCAAATTATCCGATCTTTTTATTTTTTTCCAAAGTTTTTTTACTTTGTCGTATTGACTATTTCTGTTATATGTCATATCCTTACCTTTCATTTGTAGTATTGGTTTTTGCTAAAAAATCATTTAGGCGGTTTAGAGTTTCTTCCTCTAGATCGCCTTTCGCTTTCTTTAGCACATTTTGTTTTAATCTTTTATTAGCTGTTTTTTGAGCTTCAAGTAGTTCGTTCACTATTTTTAAAGGTTCAACGCTTGCGTTAATTAACGCATTAAAGTTTCTTGACCCTATTTCGTAGTTTTCGTAAGCCATTCTTATTACTCCCTTAATATTTTTTGATAAAGCATCTATTATATCCTCTGCTGTATAGCTCTGTGTATTCATGCTACAACCTCCTTATCTTCTGAATTGTTATTATTAATGTTGCTAATATTATTTTTCTGATTGTCTCTATCATGAGACCAATCAAAGTTTAGTATTGCTGCCATTCAGCGATTTCTTAGGTCTTCTTCACTCATAGTCCAAAAGCTCCTTCTAAATTTGCTTTATTTAAATACTCATAATCAAATTGGGTACTCTGCAAATTAGCCCTATAAAAATCTACATTGTTTAATTCGGCATTTCTTAAATTAGCGTACTTTAAATTAGCCCCGCATAGCTTAACGTTATGTAATTTTGCATATTGCAAATCGGCTCCTAACAAATTTGCACCTCTAAGGTCGGTAGCTTGCTCAAAACGGAATCCTTTTAAAAGACAATCTTGAAAATTTGCCTTGATACCTTTACTACTATCAACTAACCACATTTCATGACGGCTGATAATTTCCGCTACTTCTTTCCAATCAATATATCTCTTAAAACGAGGACTGTTGTATCCTTCTGAATAACTATCTCTATTCATCGTCTTCCTCCCATCTTTCAATTACAAAAAATAGTACAATTGCAATAAAAGCTACTACTACAGGAAGATAAAGAGGGATTGCTACTATCCACCATGACCATTCACAAATAGGACTGATTTTTGCCAGTTTTAGAATTACTAAAAGCACTCCTACTGGTAGCAGATAAAGTGCATCTATATTTACAGTGATGTTTCTCATATTAATCCTCTTTTTCCCATGATTCTTCAGTGTTACATTTCAATACAGACCCATAATCACGAGATGACCCGTACTTTCTAGCGTTAAATAAATGCGTTAATATAGGATAAAACCAATATCTATATTCATAAGATGAAATAGAAAAATTACGTCTGCCGTTTTGTTCCGCATACTCACACATTTTGTTTATTAGTTTGTCTATATCGTTTAACAATTCTTTGGTTATTTCTGTTTTGTTTATTTCCATACTCTTATTCTTTATCTTTTGTTAATTCAGCCTTTTCCTTATCAGCTTGTTGCTTTCTTAATTTTTCTTCAGCTTCTTGTTTTTTAAAAGCAGCTTCAATTTTGTTAGCTATATCACTTAGAAGTACTAAGCAGTTCTTTAGACCTTCAATCGTTGTTGCCTGATGTGAACAATGGTTGTAAGTAAGATTTCTGTGTAACTCTTCCGACCTTTCTATTTGTTTTGTTAAAGCGTTATGTAACGTATTAACGTTTTGAAGTATTTGTTTATTCATTATTTTTCTCCATTTATTTTTTTAATTCTATTAATCTGTTTCATGCTCATGCCCTAGCCTCATCGTTATTAAAAATACACTCTCTAGCTTCGTACAAGAGGTGCAAATAAGCTGATAATTCTTTTATTTTTTCCCACAAAGCAGGTTCAAAATTAGCTTCCTCTGGTGATAAGCTTTTTAAGTCGTGTATTTCTAAAAGATTATGTAAGGTGGTAGTAATACTCTTTAAAATTAAGGAGTAATCTCCATTGATGTAACCTAGTATCTCACTAGGATTTTCTTTACTATTAGTCATCAAAATTACAGATGATAAATCGTATTTATCCTTTAATGCTTCACCAACTTTTTGTGCTAAAGCTTCTGTTAGTTCTTTTTTCATTAATCCTCCAAATGCTCTTCCAGCAGAGTCAATAAAGTCTCCACAGTAAAAATAAAAGATTGACTATTAGTATGATCATCCAGAATCATTATTCGTATTCTTTCCGATAAAAGCATAAGCTCTTGTTCTCGGGTCATGCATGTACTCCTAGTGGTTGAAATATATAGCCAAATGATGTTTTCTCTATAAGAGCCTTAAAAAGACATAATTTGGATTTGGATTTGGATTTGGATTTGGATTTGGATTTGGATTTGAGTAGCAAACTGTCTTCTATTACTGCATAATCAAAGGATAACTGATTATCTATAGTCCGAATATCTGATAAAAGAGTCTTGCCTTCAAAATGTTTAATTTCGTTACCCTGTAAAATAGCAACAAAACCTTTTGGCATAGAATCAAAATCTTCTTGGAAGATTGTACCCACACTATATTTTTTATTCAGAGATTTTAAAAACTCTCTATGATAAAGATATATATTTTCATGAATAGTAGATATAGTAGTGATGTAATATGATTCATACCACTCTAATTTTGGTAAATAATAGCCTTCATCATCAGGCAGTTTTATGTATTTTTTCTGTATTTTATTATTTTTTAATAAATCATTAATTATTAAGTCTACTCGAGACAATGAAGCTGTAAAACAAAACCTAAAACATAGTTCATTTATATACTGTTTTGAAAAAGCAAATCTATAGCCGTAATATCCACTATTTACTACATTTTCTATAAAACTTGCCAAATCATCATCTTCAGATTCAGATTTCTTATATTTAATAAGTTGTTTTTGTATTTGTTTAGGAAAACTTAAATATATGTTATTGACATTAGGAATAATTCTTTGAGCTTCTTGTTTGTTTTCAAGTCCCTTTTCTATTATCTTTTTACTAGATAATCTGGATAGAGATTTTTTTATTTGAGTTCTACACCTATTTATTTTTTTAGATAAATCATCTATTTTTATTGATGTCTTAAGTTCAGGATTACTCAACTCTATTAGTGTATAAATTATTCGGTAATCAATATCTGTTAATTCAAAAGTATTTAAATGAGAATTAACTACTTCTAGGATTTTCATATTATGTATCCTTTGTAATTCTGTAAGCAAATAATTGTAGAATAAAAGAAAATATAAAAAAAGAGGCGGAATCCCGACCAGTTTTCTATTGACAATTAATATTTGGGAAGTTATATATGAAGGTATATTCATAACGTTATTTCCTCCTTTGCGGCGGTTATAGTGTTAAAGTCAAAAGGTTTTATGTCATTAATTCTCGCAGTTTTAATAAAAAAACCATTTGATGAAATAGTTAATAAACCGAAAAGGGATGCATTAACGTTTTTTACTAAATCTTTAAAAAGGTTCTTTTTCATGGTTGACGAGGGGCCTTATTTTTTTATCTGTTTTTCTCTTCTAATTCTATTAGATGATATATTTGTGTAGGATAAATAGCTCCTTTTTCACTAGCATAATTTAACCTATGTTTTAATTCTGAAGTAGATATAAGCTTTCCTCTTGTACCTGATATACTAGCCATTAATGAAGTCATGGAATGTTGCATCTTACTTTTATTACTTATTATCAGATTAATAATATCATTTGTTTTATTAAAAATAATCGCAAAAATTATACTTTGTATTAAAGTGAATTTTTCATTAGATAAATTGGCAAAAAAATGCAGCAATATAATTATTAATAATATCTTACAGAACCAACTTATAAAACTAGTTATCATATTTAAAAAAACAAAAATAGCACTGTATCTAATAGGACTTTTATGCATTTTATAATATTTAAGATGATATATTATTTTTGGTATTACTGATGATTCAGATAGAGAATAAGCTGTATTTTCTATTCCTACAAGCAAACGTATAAGTAATATATTTAAGTTTTTTGAATATAAACCAGATTGCAAATATTCATCAATAAAGTATTCTAACTCATGTAGATTTATTGATGAATAGCAAGTATTAACATATACAACATTATAATTTTCTGAAAAAGATAAATCACTTACATTTATATTTTTATAAATATTGTAATCTTTTCCCCTGTTAAAATAAACTTTTAACAAACTACTACATAGTTTTATACATTTGCTTTGAGATGATTTTTTAGAAAAGAGCTCGTCATACATTTCATGTAAAGCTTTATACATTGAGCTCTTTTTAAAATCTTTAGTGAAGACATCAACTTTTTTCTGATCTAGCAGTTTTCTATCATACCATTCATCGTAATCATAATAAGCTAAATACCAACTTACCATTTGATCATCTAGCTCTTTAATCTTTATATTGCTACTCATAAATATGTTTAATAATTCTTGTACATCTAATGATTTAGTTGCACATTTTTTTTTTTTGATATAAACTATATAAAACTAAATATACTATCTTGTCAATAGATTGTTGAAAAATACAGTAATTATATATTAATATAATACAATTAAGATATTAATAACATGAAAAATACTAATACAGAAAAACTATTAAATGCGATAGATAATTGTGATTTTTATAATGGTAGTCAAAAAAAATTACTATCTTTATTATTGCAAATTTCTACTGATAGAGTTGCGAAAACAAATATTACAAAAATTAGTGATTTGTTAAAACAAACTCGGGCTGCAGTTTACAAAAGTATAAAAATCTTAGAAGATGATAATGCAATCAAAGTCACGAGACATAAACAACCTAGAGTAATTGAGTTTGAGCTTAAAGAAGATAAGCTGCATGATATTTTAACTGATTATTTAAAAAAAGAACAGTATTTAAAACTTCAAAGTTAATATAAATATGGAGTCTATTATGACAAAATTAGAACTAGATCAATACGAACAAGATATAGAAGACAACTTTGAAAGACATCGTATAATTAATGATAAAGATTATATGAGTCAACTAAGAAAAGCTGCAATTGAGCATCAAAAAAAACAATCTATAAGGGGTTTTTTACACATAGCCTCCAAAAGGTCCGTTTTCAGTTTTGAATCAT
>JAHDBK010000192.1 GCA_020630455.1 Saprospiraceae bacterium | reverse complement strand
GATGAATTAGGGCTCGCAAAAGTTAAAAAAGAAGATATTGATTATTTAATTGATATTAAAGGGAATGAATATAAAGTTGCTTATAAAATTAAAGACTTATCAAGTAAAATTGTAGCCCTTGATACTAGAGGAATTTTATTAGAAGAGTTTCCAAAAGAAATATTGAATCACACTCAATTAGAGATATTAATTTTAGATGGAGATTATTATAATCCAAACAAATTTAACATTCCTGACAAAATTAATGGCTTAGGTTCATTAAAAATTATAGCCTTAAATTATTGTAATATTGACAGCCTACCTGAAACTTTTAGCAATTTAACTATATTACAATATTTAAGTTTGGTTGGCAATAAATTTAAAAAACTACCTAAAAATTTTGGAGACTTAGCTAGTTTACAACATTTAAATCTGACTAATAATAGAGCATTAGAAAGTTTACCAGAAAATTTTGGAAACTTATCTAACTTACAGCATTTCAGTTTTACTTATAATAATACATTAGAAAAATTGCCAGAAAACTTTGGAAACTTATCTAACTTAAAATATTTAAATTTGAGCCAAAATGAACTATTAAAAAAATTCCCTGATAGTTTTGGAAACTTATCTAAGTTAGAATATTTAAATATCAATTACAATTTTTCACTAAAAACCTTACCTGAAAGTTTTGGAAACTTAACTAATTTACAATATTTAAGTTCGAGAGATAATTATGAAATAACAAGTCTCCCTCAAAATATAGGTAATTTAAAAAAACTAGAACATTTAGATTTAAAAGAGAACGTTAAACTAACAAACCTTCCAAAAAGCATTAATAATTTAAAAGAATTACAACATTTAAATTTAAAACGTACCCCTATCCCCCCCTCTCAAATCACCCAACTCAAAAAAGACCTCCCCAATTGTGAAATAATTCACGATTAATAAAAAAAACTCTTTATCATACAACAAAAAAGATTATATATAAAAAATAATTACTATATTGCATCAAACTAAATAGCAAAACGCCCTATGAAAAGCATATTTATTGCCTCGGCGAATCACCCTACTGAGCCTTTGCCTACTTTGGTAGAGGAAATGAACAGCATTGACGCTTCCTTGCGTTATGGAGTCCTCAAACAATTTTTCAGTTTACATACGGATGCTCATGTCACTAGAGAAAAACTAGTGAAAGACTTAGTGGATTTTCAAGACAGCATCATTCATTTTCATTATTGTGGTCATGCGGAGAGAGATTCCTTGATTTCAGAAGGAGAAATTACCGCTGCGGAAGGCGTAGCTGCTCTTCTTGGCAAATGTAAAAATTTAAAATTGGTGGTCTTGAATGGTTGCTCTACCAAAGGACAGGTAGAAGCCCTTATACAAAACGGTGTTCCTGTAGTTATTGCTACGAGCACTCCTATTGATGATTTTCAAGCTAGTGAATTTGCTAGGGTTTTTTATCAAGTATTGGGCAGTGCTGGTACGATAGAAAAAGCATTCGATGATGCGATGGCGGCGGTAAAAACCATCGCTTCGGATTATAATTGGGGCGAAGCAGACAAAAAACAAGTGGACCGCTCCTTTGGTTTTAAAGACCCCAATCCTACCAAGACTCCTGCTTGGGGAATGTATTATCATGATGAAAATGCTATTCAAGTAGGATTGCCTATGGAGAAAAAACCCATTAGTCTCGATGGCTATACTCCAAATGATAAATTAATAGAAGAATTATTGGAAGCTTTTGCTCCTTATGATACTGCGATTAAAAAAATAGTAGAGCAGGAAGAAGAAGGCGACGAGGTGAGCATTGTCAAGAAAAGAAAAGCCATTTTACAAATACTCCCCCACCCTGTTAGCCAACAGTTGCGTAAGCTCTTAGTACCAGAATCAGGAGATTATGATGGGAAGTTTTTTGACAAAGTAGGCTTTGATAGATTACAACAAATAGAACGCACCTACACAACCCTCATCGAGTTGATGACCTTCGCCTTGATGGCTCAATTGTGGGAGTCTGCTGAAGTGAAAGAAAACTTCAAATTCACAGAAGAAGACCTATCATTTATAAAGAGTTTTCTTTATAATAATAAAAAAGAAAGAAAAACGTACAATTTCTTTCCCCTCATGGCTTCTATCCGACAAATATTTGAAAAGCAAGAAGAAGAGGTCAGCTTTTTCATATCAGAATTTAAGGGAATATCAGAAATATTCAATCAACATGGGAATTTTTACATCGCTTGCCAATACCTTGAAAATATCAAAAAATATGTTGTAGAAAATGTTAAAAACCCCAACGAGGAAGAGGCCGCTGCCTATTGTATAGAAGCAGAAGACCAATTGGGTGATGTGTTTAAATATTTAGGCTTTTTAGCCAATTATACAATTGTTTCTGTTACTCAAATTGACTTGGTTAAATATCGGCATCAAAAAGAGCCTAAATTCAAACACCACATGGTCAAGCTTGTTCAAGAGTTTGTAGGATTAGAAACGGAAGTAGAAACTTTCGATAAGTTCATGGATTCTTCTTCTGTATTATTATTCAATAAAAAGAATGAAGAATCTAGGAAATTCTTAAATCTGTCGCCATTTGTGATTGATGAAAATGCTTTTGATGACAAAGCAGACCTAGCTAAACTACAATATTTTGAAGTCTATTCAAAAGCTAATGATTATTGTTTGTACAAACACGTTTACAAACCCGACGATGCCTCCTTTGACACCTCCAAAAAGAAGAAGTATAAGGTGATTAAGTTACAACTAGATGCCTTCTCCAAAAAATTGTTTAACCGCCCAATGAATCAACTATGAGAAGTCCATTTAAGTTTTTAGATTCCTATACGCTTTCGGATAGAAAGGTATTTTTTGGAAGAGATAAAGAAATAGAAGAATTATACAAACTCGTATATAGAAATCCCTTGACCTTAGTTTATGGCTTATCTGGTACAGGTAAGACCAGTTTAATCAATTGTGGATTGGCGTCTAAGTTTGACGGCCCCGATTGGTTTCCACTTTTTGTAAGAAGAGGGAAAAATCTCAACGAAGCTCTAGAAAAAGAACTAGAAAAAGTAGTCAAATCTAAAATGGATGTAGAAGATGCTGTTGAAGAAATTTTCGACACTTATCTCCGTCCTGTTTATTTGATTTTCGACCAATTTGAAGAGCTATTTGTATTGGGAAATCAAGAAGAGATTGATATTTTTATTAATACTATTAAAAATATTCTTGAAAAGAAAATGCCTTGTCGCATCATTCTCATTATGCGAGAAGAATACTTGGGCAATATGTATGATTTTGAAAAAGAAATTCCATATATATTTGACAATAGGCTCAGAGTTGAGGTCATGAACCAAGCCAAAGTAGGAGAAGTATTAAATGCTTCTTTTGGACAATTCAACATCCACTTAGAAGAACCACAAGAGGATACCCTACAACAAATAATTGATAATATTTCTCTTAAAAAATCTGGAGTCCAATTACCTTATTTACAAGTGTATTTGGATATGTTGTATCGAGAAGATTTTAAGAGAACTTACAATCGAGATAGAGAAAGTGACGAACTCCCAAAATTAGAAATCACACAAAAAGAAGTTGAAGATTTTGGAAAGATTGACGATGTATTAGATAAATATTTGGAAGAACAATACAGCGATATTCCAAGCCGTTTGGGACTTTCTTTGAAGGGGGAAGACATCAAAAAAATATTGGATATTTTTGTTTCAGATGAAGGAACTAAAATTCCTATCCCTTATGAAATCCAAGGAGAAAATAAAGAGATTTCTTTATCTCCCGCTTTTTTAAATAAAATAGATAGCCCATATCATAGTGCTTTGTCTAATATTATAAATGAAGCAGAAAAATCGAGAATATTAAGGGTTAATGAGGAATATATCGAATTGGCTCACGACTCATTAGCAAAAGCAATTGATGATAAACGCAGTGATAAAGAAAGACAACTGAATGAGATTAGAAGAAGCATCAAATCAAACTATGTAGAATATAAAAAAACAGGGCAGCACCTTTCTCAAAAACAATTGAATTTTTATGAAGAATGGTTGCCTCTATTGAGTTTAGATGCTCCTATTAATCAATTTATTGAGGAAAGTAAAGTTGAAGCAGAAATCTTAGCTAATAAAGATAAAAGGCAACAACAGATTCGCTTGATGTTACTGACGGGCATTGCCGTAGTGAGTATTATTGCCGCATTGGTTTCTTTAGGGTTTTATAATCAAGCTATTGCTAATGAAAAGAAAGCAGAAGGTGCCAAAGAAGAAGCTGTAGCTAATGCAAATAGAGCTTTGGATAACGAAAAAGAAGCCTTACAACAGCTTAAAAAATTCAAAATTGAAAAAACTAAAATTAAATTAGAAGATATACGAAATTATTTGACTATTGGATATTGTGATATTGCCAAAAAGGATATGCAATACATCCAAGATTCATTAGTCAATGATATCGATATTGATATAAAATTAAAAGAACAAATAGACGACTACGACAAACAAGTCAAACAAAAATGTAAATAACTTTGTGTGAGTACATAGTACATAGTAAAGGGCTTAAGAAAAATTATAAAAATACTTTGAGATACCAGCAATTTATTGATTAAATCTGCTAAATGGATTTGAGATTAAAGAGTATAAAGATAGAATACTTTAGATGTATATTATATAATTTAAAATCTATTGTCTAATATCTTTTGTCTTAAAAATTACTAAAATGAAAAGAATACTATTGCTTCTATCCATTGTATTATTTATTGTGCAAAACAATCATGCACAATGTGATTTGTATGAGCGAATGATCAGCGAAGCAGATAGCCTATTAAAATTAAAAACAGACGATAGGTATGAAAAAGCATTGAACTTATATAATGCTGCTAGACGTTGCGACCCTACTCAATCCAACACTATAGATTCAATGGTAATAAAAACCTTCCATTCTATAAAAGAAGACCTCAAAACCTTAAAATCTCAGAAAGAAAAATTAGAACGACAAAGTGGTACATTAAAGGAGCAAAAAACAAGATTAGAAAACCTTAGCAATCAAATTAACTATAAAGAAAAAGAACTAGAACATAAACAAATAGAATTGAACGGACTATTAGATTCTTTATCTCGTGAACAAGTGCATTTGAATTCATTAAAAATAGAATTTGATAAAAAAGAAAAAGAACTCAATACAGCTAAGAAGGATTTAGACGGATTAAAAAAAGACCTTAGCGAAAAAGAAGAAAATATCAAACAAGCTCAAATCAATCTAGACGCTCTAGAAAATGACTTAATAATCAAAGAAACACAACTCAATACCGCCATAGAACAACTCGATGAAGAACAAAAACAAAAACTCATTGCTTATGAAAGAAATGAAAAACTGGTAGCCGCTTTTTATTTCTATAAAGACAGATTAGCATTAGCTTATGGAGAGAGAGAATTTGGTGTCAAAAAATTTGGATTTATTAATAAATCTGGAGACGTAATTATAGATTACAAATACGAAAAAGCAGAACAATTTGACGAATTGACAGGCTTTGCTAAAGTAAGCAAATCAGGCAACAACTATTTACTTGATATTCAAGGGAAAGAATACCCTGTTGCATATCATATTGATGAGCTCAAATCAAATACGCTTGCATTGGATTTAAGAGGCGAAAATACTTTCAAAGATTTCCCAAAAGAAATTTTTGAGCATCCTCAATTAGAAATCATTTTTTTAGATAATGTTATTAAAAATATTAAAAAACCTATAAGTATCAATGACAATATTCAAAAATTCAAGGACTTGAAGTTTCTTTCTTTAAAAAATTGCGATGTCAATAATATTTCTAATAAAATATATGGATTGAAAAAATTAGAGTGGTTGGATTTGGAAAAAACTAATATATCTCATTTATCTGAAAACATTCAAAAATTAGATAGCCTTTTTTATCTCAACATTGCTCAAACTAAAATCAATAGAGCAGATTATGAAAAATTAGAACCACTTTTACCTTCTAATCACAAATACTCCTATGCTTATGAAAAAGGAAGCATGCCCTACCTCAAAAAAGGAGACAAAGGAGCCGATTTTGATAAATTGAAATTCTATTTAAGTCATTTAGATAATGATATTAATATTAATAAAATAAAAAAATACAATGGCAAAATAGTAAAACTCATTCGAGAACACATTGTCAATCCATTGGGTTTGAAGTATGAAACGGGTGAAACTATTGATGAAGAAATTTGGGCTGCTATTTATGAGCAAGTGTATTCTGATACTTTTTTTACAAAGGGAATTGTGAATCATCTTTTAGAAGAAGAAGAATATTATACCAAAAGATACCCCAAAACATCTATTTATTTACACCACACCGCTGGTAATCACAATCCAAAGTCTACTATTAAATGGTGGAATGAAGACAACTATCCCGATGGCAATGCCAAGCATGTTGCAACCGCTTTTTTAATTGGTAGAAAAGCCTCTAGAGATTCCTTGTATGAAGAGGAATATGACGGAGTAATTTATCGAACTTTCAATGAATCTATGTGGGCACATCATGTAGGTATTAACTATGACATTGACAAATCAAGCATAGGAATTAGTCTTTGTAGCTATGGTGCTTTAAACAAGGATGAAATTGGATATTACTATCCTATTGGCAATAAAAAAATATATATAAGAAACGAAGATGTATGCATATTAGACGAGCCTTGGCGAGGAAAAAAATATTTTGAAAAATATACTGACAAACAAATTAAAGAATTAGAGAGATTAATATTAACTTTAGCTTATCTATATAATATTGAAATAGAAGATATTAAATATGATAGAGAATGGTTTGACATCAATCAAGAGGCCTTGGAAGGAGCTCCAGGTATTTGGACTTATGCCAACCTAAAACAAAACAAAACCAGCTGCTTTCCTCAAACTGAATTAATAGATATGCTCAATGGTTTATACGAAAAACAGAAAACTTTCACAATAGAACTAAAATAACAAAATTTCTTTATTAATCATGAAAAAACAACTCGTATTTATTTTATTTTCAATCTTCATAATGAGCCACAATTATGCTCAATGTGGATTGTATAATCAGATGATGAATGAGGC
>JAHDBK010000191.1 GCA_020630455.1 Saprospiraceae bacterium | reverse complement strand
AACTCCAAAAAAAACTCAGAAAAAAAGATGCCCAAATCATAGAATACTTCAAAGGCGAAGAACATTTATTCATCTTTTTGTTGGATGGAAAAGAATTAATTGCTCAAACGATTCAAATAGATGATACTTTTGATGATTATGTTTACAGTATAAAAAAGCTCTTATCTACGCCCTCCTATTCTTATGAAGATTTTAGGTCCTATTGTGATGTATCTTTTGATTTTTATAATCAATATTTCCCTCAAATTGAAAAAAATAAAAACATCATCATTATACCTGATGAAGAATTATCGCTCATTCCTTTTGATGCCTTGATAAGTCAGCAATATACTTCAAATGACACTATCATTAGATATCATAAATTAAACTACCTTGCTAATGATTATCAAATTACTTACCTGTACTCCAGCAATTATTTAATTGAAAAAAATAATCATAGTCAATCTGCAAATAAATTGCTTGGTTTTGCTCCTAACTACTCCCTTAGGCATGGCATTTCTGAGTTACAATATAATGAAGAGGAACTGAATAATATTACAGGAAACATGAACACCTATGTTTTTTCTGATACCACTGCTACTTATAAAAACTTCATAGAAAATTATAAGGATTATAATATCCTTCATTTTGCCACTCATGCTATTTTTAATGACCAAATCCCTCTGGATAGTAGAATTGAATTAGCTGATACTTCGCTTTATTTGTATCAACTCATTACCATGAATCTCGATTTAGATTTAGCGGTTTTGAGTGCTTGTGAAACAGGTACAGGTACTGTACAAAAAGGTGAAGGAGTCGTGAGTCTAAGTAGGGCTTTTTTCCAAGCAGGTTGTCCTAATATCATCGCTAGTTTATGGAAAGTTTCTGACCAAAAAACAGGAATTTTAATGCAAGATTTTTATCATAATTATCATAATAATAACAACATCTCTTTATCTTTAGCTAATGCTAAAAAAGATTACTTGCAAAACACCATCGCCAAAAACACCCATCCTTTTTATTGGGCTGGTTTTGTACATATTGGTGTTAATAATATGGATAACAATTCCCATTTTAGTTTTCTAATAATTACTTTAATTATTGTTACTTGTTTATGCCTTTTGTTTTTTATTTTTAAAAAAATTAGAAATAATTAGGCACTTTTTGAAGGAATAGTAGAGCTATTGCTTCAAAAAATAACGAAGTATAATAAAAAAAGCATTTGAATTAAACCGTAGCAATAATTTGTTACAGTTTTTTATATTTTATACAAAGGAACTCCTTTTTCCTTTTTGTAGTTAATATAAAACAATTACCTTTGCAAAATATATAGGAGAAAATGGACATTATCAATATTATACAAGAAGAAGTAACGACTACCATTAAGGTACTTTATGGTTTTGATGTAAATCCTAATGATTTAATCATTAATGTTACTAAAAAAGAATTTGAAGGAGATTATACCTTAGTAACCTTCCCTTTTACTAAATTAGCAAAAAAAGCCCCTCAAGTCATCGCTCAAGAGATTGGCGAAGTAATAACAAAAAATAACAAATATTTTTTATCTTTTAATGTAATTAAAGGCTTCCTAAATGTAACTATTTCGGATGATTATTGGAAACAATTCCTAAATGACATCATCGCAAATAAAGATTACGGAAAGAGTACTTTTCATGGTAAAAAAGCCTTAGTTGAATTTTCTTCTCCAAATACCAATAAACCCCTTCACTTAGGACATATTAGAAATATCCTTTTAGGATGGTCCACTTCTCAAATTCTTGAAGCAGCAGGATACGAAGTAGTCAAAGTTCAAATTATCAATGATAGAGGAATTGCTATTTGTAAATCTATGATTGCTTGGGAAAAGTTTGGAAATAATGCCACCCCCTCCGATATGAATATGAAAAGTGATCATTTTGTAGGTCATTGGTATGTAACATTTGAAAAGAAATTCCAAGAAGAATATAAAATATGGCAATCGAGTCCTGAAGCAAAAAAATACCTTGAAGAAAAAAATGTAAAAGAAGAAAATATAGATGCCTTTTTCAAAAAAGATAAAAACAACTACTTCAATAACTTCAGCAAAATAGGTGCTGAAGCAAAAGAAATGCTAAGAGCATGGGAAGCTGGGGATGAAAAAGTAAGAAGCCTTTGGCAAAAAATGAACAATTGGGTATATGAAGGCTTTGATGTAACTTATGATAATTTAGGTGTGTCTTTCGACAAATTATATTATGAATCAAATACCTATTTACTAGGAAAAGACATCATAGAAAATGGTTTAA
This sequence comes from Saprospiraceae bacterium, assembly GCA_020630455.1. Classification (GTDB taxonomy): domain Bacteria; phylum Bacteroidota; class Bacteroidia; order Chitinophagales; family Saprospiraceae; genus JAHDCE01. The sequence goes on along the minus strand of JAHDBK010000191.1, from coordinate 4,818 downwards.
AAGATAAGATTTTTTATAAAAAAGAGGATGGTTCTGTTTGGATAGATTTAGAAGATGCCAAATTAGACCACAAATTAGTCTTGCGTTCTGATGGTACTTCTGTTTATATGACCCAAGATATTGGCACAGCTCATCAAAGATATGAAAATCACCAATCTGAAAAGATGATTTATGTAGTTGCTGATGAACAAAACTATCATTTTCAAGCCTTATTTGCCATTTTACAAAAATTAGGCGAACCTTATGCAAAAGGCTTACACCATTTATCTTATGGAATGGTCAACCTTCCTTCTGGCAGAATGAAATCGAGAGAAGGAACCGTTGTAGATGCAGATGATTTGATGCAAGAGGTCATTAATGAAGCTAAAAAGGCATCACAAGCAATCGGTTCTATTAGCGATATGCCTGAAGAAGAGCAAGAATTGATTTTTAAACAAATAGGATTAGCTGCTTTAAAGTTTTTTATTATAAAAGTGAATCCTGTTAGATCTATGATTTTCGACCCTAGTGAATCCCTCGATTTACAAGGACAAACAGGACCTTCTATCCAATATGCGGCAGTTAGAGTAAAATCTGCTATTAGAAAAGCAGGTGAAAAATACAATAGTGAAAGCTCTAATGAATATTCTAATATTCAAAAATCAGAAAAAGAAGTTTTATTAACTTTACACCAATTCCCAACAATTATTCGAGAAGCTGCGGAAAATTATAATCCTTCAGATATTGCTAATTACTGTTATACTTTAGCAAAAGCTTATAATAAATTTTGGGCAAGTGGCTTATCTATGTTAAATGCTGAAAGTGATGAAGCGGGAGCATTTAGATTAAAGATGAGTGCAGCTACTTTACAAGTATTGACTTTAGGAATGCAATTGCTTGGAATTGAAATACCAGAAAGAATGTAAAACATTTATTTATGGCAAAAGGAAGAATTATTGTTAAGGATATACAATTCAAATTGATCATAGATAGGTTATGTTATCAATTAATAGAAAACCATAATGACTTTTCTAATTCGTGCTTAATTGGCATACAACCTAAAGGCACATATCTAGCACAAAGACTTTTTAATAGATTAAAAGAAATTGGAAATATAAATAATATTCAAACGGGCATCCTTGATGTTACTTTTTATCGAGATGATTTTAGAACGAGGGAAAAACCATTAAGTCCACTTGTTACTGAAATGGATTTTTTAGTTGAATACAAAAAAGTAATTTTGGTAGATGATGTTCTTTATTCTGGTAGAACAGTAAGAGCCGCTTTAACCGCATTAGAACATTATGGAAGAGCTGATAAAATAGAATTATTAACGATGGTGGATAGGAAATATAATCGCCATTTGCCCGTACATTCTGACTATACGGGGATCAAAGTAGACGCTTTAGACAAAGAGTATGTCGCGGTAGAATGGGAAAATGTACAAGGAGAAGACAAAGTATTATTGTTTCCAAAAAAGATATAATAATAAAGAAATTTCTTTATTAATAAATATAATTTAATTTTTTTATTCATAATTAATAATATATTTAAGTGTCAAATAAGCAACTCAGTACGCCTCATCTTTTAGGTATTAAATATATTACCAAAGAAGACATTCAACTCATCTTTGATACTGCTTTAGAATTCAAAGAAGTTATTAATAGACCTATAAAAAAAGTACCCTCATTAAGAGACATAACCATAGCTAATTTATTTTTTGAAAACTCTACTCGTACCCGAATTTCATTTGAATTAGCAGAAAAAAGATTATCCGCAGATACTGTTAATTTTTCGGCTTCTTCTTCTTCTGTAAAAAAAGGAGAAACCCTCTTAGACACCGTCAACAATATCCTATCTATGAAAGTTGATATGGTCGTAATGAGGCATCCTGCACCAGGGGCCTGTATTTATCTTTCTAAAAAAATAAATGCTAATATTATTAATGCAGGAGATGGTACACATGAGCATCCTACACAAGCTCTTCTTGATGCATTTTCTATGCAACAAGCATTAAAAACAAATACTTTAAAAGGAAAAAAAGTAGCCATTTTTGGGGATATATTACATTCAAGAGTTGCCATGAGTAATATTTTTTGTTTACAAAAATTAGGGGCAGAAGTCAAATTGTGTGGTCCCCCTACATTAATACCTAAACACATCAATCAATTAGGTGTTGAAGTATCATATAATCTACAAGAAACACTACAATGGTGTGATGTCGCCAATGTGTTACGAATCCAATTAGAGCGTCAAGACATCAAGTATTTTCCCTCACTCAGAGAGTATCATCAACAATTTGGAATAACTAAAGAAATACTTGATAATCTTGATAAAGAAATTGTAATCATGCACCCAGGACCAATCAATAGAGGAGTAGAAATGACAAGTGATGTTGCTGATTCAAAACAGTCTATAATTTTAGAACAAGTGGAAAATGGTGTGGCTATTAGAATGGCCATTCTTTATTTGTTAGCATCTAGAAAATCATAAAAATTACTTAACAAAGTAGCGTTTTTCAGATTTAAACGTTTCTAAAATATAGAGATTATTTCGAAAGCTACCATTTTTTTTATTTTAAATAACATTTTATAATGCATATTTAAAATAATTTTTTGTATTTTATAGTTAAATATTTATTTTTATTTCATTAAATATTTGTTTAATGTTATCTTGTGGCAAGCAATTTTTTTGTTAATATAATCAATTTATTATGATAAATATAAAGTTCCAATTAATCAGTATTTTTTTATTTTTATTTGTTTTTATAAATCAAATACAATCACAAAGTTGTAGTACATATATAGATAAAAATTCCACCCCAGGTAGTATCCAAATGCTCACGACTAATAAAAGTCAATTGGGCATTCGTTCAAGTTCTACTTATGATTTTACCTTAGAAAATAATAATACAGGCTTGTATTTTGTTATTTATTCTCAGAATGGTGAAAAATTAAACCAAGGAGATAAAGTTATCTTTGAAGACATCAATAAAAAGAAAAAAGTATATGAATTTCAAAGTATGGCTGACTTGAGTAAGACCACATCAGGCATCCCTACATATACCAATAGTGTTATGGTCGATGTAGGTTTTATTAAATGGTTAGCTAGTACAAAAATCAATAGAATTATTGTTCTTGACCAAATGACAGGAAAAGGTCCAAGTTTAACTTTCCAAGGATCACGACAAGCAGAAATAGGCAATGTATTTTCTTGTTTCAATAAGACTCTTGACCCATCCAAAGTAGCTTCTGGAGCACGTCTTGATAATTCTGCAAAGACTGGTTTATCTACTAAACCCAAGTCTAGTGGTGGAGCTAAAAGTGGTGATAGTGGTGGAAGTGTAAACCCAGAAGACGAGAGAGAAGTAAGGGATTTACAACAACAATTACTTGAATTAAAAGCCAAATTAAAAGAAGAACTAATTGCTGAAAGAGAAAGAGGAGATGCTCTAAAAAAACAACTTCAAGATGAAGTAGCACAATCTAGAGAAACAGCAACTGCTAAGAAAAGTGAGTTTGCACAAGAAGTTTTAACGGCTCGTAAAAAAGCAGATGAAGAAATTAAAAAAGCAATGGAGGATGAAGCCAATGCCATCAAAATAGCTAAAGAAAAAGCAGGTACTGAAATTGAAAAAATAAACTTAACGGTTCAAGAAGCCAGACAAAAAGCTGCTGAAGAAGTACAAAGTGCTAAGATGAAATCTGCTGAAGAAGTCGCTTCAGCTAGACAAAAAGCTGCTGATGAATTAAAAGAAGTAAAACAAAACTTAGAAACAGCTAAACAAGAATATGCTGACGAAATTGCATCCGCTAGAGAAAATTCCAGTTTGGAATTGAAAAAAATCCGAGATGAAACTGCTCAAATGATTGCTGATGCTAGAGAAAAAGCAAAAGTAGAAAAAAATGCGACAGCAAAAGATGTGGTTGAAGCCAAAAAAACTGCAACACAACAAATACTTGAAACTAGAGAAAAAGCAGCTGAAGAAATTGCTCAAATTAAAGAAAACGCAGTTTTAGAAAAAGAAAAAGTAGCTGTTGAAATGGCAGAATTTAGAAGAAAAGCTTCTGAAGACAAAGCCTTAATCCAAGAATCTAATGCAGCTGAAATTGCAGATATTAAAGAAAAAGCAGCCAAAGAAAAAGAATTAACAGCTCAAGAAGTTGCTGACTCTAAAAAACGTGCTGCCGAAGAAATCAATGCTGCTAAAAAGCAAGTTATTGATGAAAAATCATCTGCTAAAGATGAAATAGCTAGTACTCAACAAGAAACCGCAGCTGAAGTAAAAGCAGCTAAAGAAAAAGCAGCTACATCTATTCAACAAATAAATGAAGAAGAAGCTACTAGAGTTAAGGAAGCTAAGGAAAATGCCGAAGCGGAACGATCTAAAATTGCTGAAGAGGTAAAAGCTGCTAAAGAACGTGCTACTGCTGAAATCAAGAAAATCCAAGAAGAAATTGCACAAAAAATTGAAGCAGCGAAACAAAAAGAGGCCGAAGTGAAAAAAGAATCTGCTAATGAAGTAGCTGCTGCTCGTACACGTGCCGCTGAAGAAGTGAAAAAAGCCAATGAAGATGCAGCCTCTAAAGTTACAGAAGCAAAATCTAATGCTGAAACAGCAAGATCACAATATGCTACAGAAGTTCAAGAAGCTCAGACTACTGCTCAAACTAAAATTCAGTCTATCCAAGAGGAGATGAATAATAAGTTAAAGGAGATTAAAGAAAAAGAATCTGAAAGTCAGAACATGTCTGTCGAAGAAGTAAAAGCTGCTAAACAAAATGCAGCAGCTGAAGTAGCTAAAGCAAAAGAAAATGCAGCACGCGAAATAGCTAAAGC
>JAHDBK010000190.1 GCA_020630455.1 Saprospiraceae bacterium | reverse complement strand
TACTTTGTACTCAATACTCAATACTATAATAAATGTCTTTTGAACTAATTTCTCCTTTTACTCCTATGGGCGACCAGCCCCAAGCAATTGAACAATTGGTGCAAGGCTTAGAAATGGATGAAAAATACCAATGTTTACTTGGAGTAACGGGTTCTGGTAAAACATTTACAATGGCGAATGTAATAAAAAAAATCAATCGCCCTACTTTGATATTAACACACAATAAAACACTCACGGCACAATTATACAGTGAATTTTGTCAATTTTTTCCTAATAATGCGGTTGAGTATTTTGTTTCATATTATGATTATTATCAACCAGAAGCCTACCTTTCTGTTACAGATACCTATATTGAAAAAGATTTACAGATTAATCAAGAGGTAGATAAATTGAGGTTAAGGGCTACTTCTTCTATTTTATCAGGAAGGAGAGATATTGTAGTGGTCGCTTCAGTATCTTGTATATATGGTATGGGCAATCCAGAAGATTATAAATCTGGAATTATTAGATTAAAAAAAGGACAAGCAATAGGTCGAAATGCATTACTGTATCAATTAGTGGATATTTTGTACAGCCGTTCAGAAGATTTGTCAAGAGGGACTTTTAGGGTAAAAGGTGATACTGTTGATATTAATTTGCCTTATGTCGATTATGGTTTTAGGATTATTTTTTGGGGTGATGAAATTGAAACTATTCAAAGGATAGAATTGGAAACATCTAAAAAGATTGAAGAGTTAGATTTTGTAGCAGTTTTTCCTGCTAATTTATATATCGCTCCTAAAGAAAGGATGAAGCAAATTATACGAGATATAGAAGATGAATTGCATCTTCAAGAAAAGTACTTTGATAGAGAAGGAAAAATAATAGAAGCTCAACGAATCAAAGAACGCGTTAATTTTGATTTAGAAATGTTGAGAGAATTGGGCTATTGCTCTGGTGTTGAAAACTATTCTCGTTTTTTTGATGGCAGAAAACCAGATACACGACCTTTTTGTTTGTTGGATTATTTTCCAGATGATTATGTAATGTTTATAGATGAAAGTCACGTGACCTTACCTCAAGTAAGAGGAATGTGGGGAGGTGATAGAGCAAGGAAAATGAGTTTGGTTAATCACGGTTTTAGACTTCCTTCAGCATTGGATAACCGCCCTTTGAATTTTGATGAATTTGAATTATTAACCAATCAAATTGTATATGTAAGTGCTACTCCGGGGAATTATGAATTAGAAAAAACAGAAGGAGTAGTGGTAGAACAAGTAGTTCGTCCTACAGGTTTGCTTGACCCACCCATTGATGTTCGTCCTAGTATCAATCAAATTGATGATTTATTAGCTGAAATTGATAAAAGAATACAAATTAAAGAAAGGGTCTTAGTTACTACGTTGACAAAAAGAATGTCTGAGGAATTATCTCGCTATTTATCGGATTTACATATTAAATGTAAATATATTCACTCTGAAATTGATACAATGGAAAGAGTAGAAATACTAAGAGGTTTACGTTTAGGTGATTTCGATGTTTTGATTGGGGTTAATTTATTGAGAGAAGGTTTGGATTTACCTGAAGTATCTCTTGTAGCAATTTTAGATGCGGACAAAGAAGGCTTTTTAAGAAATGAAAAATCATTAACCCAAACAGCAGGAAGAGCTGCACGTAATTCTAATGGACTGGTAATAATGTATGCCGATAAGATTACAAATTCTATGCAAAAAACGATTGACGAAACAAACCGAAGGAGAGCGAAACAAATGGAATATAATAAAGAACATAATATCACTCCTCGTACTGTTTCTAAATCTAGAGAAGAAATTTTAGAGCAAGAATCTATTTTATCTATCCGAGGAGAACAAAGTATGTATTATGTAGAATCTGAAGAAGTGGATATCGCTGCCGACCCTATCGTACAATATGCAAATCGAGAACAATTGGAAAAAATGATTGCTCAAACAGAAAGCAAAATGAAAAAAGCAGCTAAGGAATTAGATTTTATTACAGCAGCTCAATATCGCGATGAGATGGCTGCCTTGAAAAAAAGATTGAAAGATTTATAATATTAATAATGATAAAGCCGATTAATAAATAATTTTCTTTATTAATCGGCTTTATTATTGTTGAATTTAAATTATTTAAATGACTTATATTTCATCTAGTAATTGATTGAAATAAGATTTAAATTCGTCTATACCCATTGCTCCGACATCGCCTTCGCCTTGTTTACGAACGGCCACTTTTCCTTCAGCAGCCTCTTTTTCTCCAACAATAAGCATGATAGGCACTTTGTTGACTTCTGCATCGCGAATTTTTCTTCCTATTTTTTCATTTCTATCATCAACAAAACCTCTTATATCTAATGCGGCTAATTGATTTTTAACATCATTAGCATAATCATTAAATTTATCACTAATAGGTAATAAAGCATATTGTTCTGGTTGTAACCAAAGAGGGAATTTGCCGCCACAATGTTCAGTCAATACTCCAATAAAACGTTCCATTGAGCCAAAAGGAGCTCTATGAATCATTACGGGGCGATGAGCTTGATTGTCGGCACCAATATATTCTAAATTAAACCTTTCAGGCAAAGTATAATCTACTTGAATGGTTCCTAATTGCCAAGAACGTCCCAAGGCATCTTTTACCATAAAATCTAATTTTGGACCATAAAAAGCAGCTTCACCCAACTCCGTTACGGTTTCCATTCCTACTTCTTGAGTAGCTTCGATTATCGCATTCTCCGCTTTTTCCCATAATTCATCAGAACCAATATACTTGTCTTTATTTCCTGGGTCTCTTAATGAAATTTGTGCAGTAAAGTTATCAAAACCAAGTTTCTTTAATACAAAAGTAGTTAAATCTAGTACTCCTAAAAATTCCTCTTTTAATTGGTCTGGCATACAAAACAAATGGGCGTCATCTTGAGTAAAACAACGCACACGAGTCAAGCCGTGTAATTCCCCACTTTGCTCATAGCGATATACCGTGCCAAATTCAGCAATTCTCAAAGGCAACTCCTTATAAGAACGAGGTTTGTGCCCATATATCTCACAATGGTGAGGACAATTCATCGGCTTTAATAAAAACAACTCTCCTTCTTTTGGAGTATTTATAGGTTGGAAACTATCTTCTCCATATTTTTGCCAGTGACCAGAAGTTTCATATAACTCTTTCTTTCCTATATGTGGAGTAATTACAGGAGTATATCCTCTTTTTACTTGTTCATCCTTCAAGAAATTTTCTAAACGTGTTCTTAGGGCAGTTCCTTTTGGTAACCAAATGGGCAAACCAGAGCCCACTCTCTCAGAAAACATAAAAAGTTCTAATTCTTGACCTAATTTTCTGTGGTCTCTTTTTTTAGCTTCTTCTAATAATACTAAATATTCTTTGAGTTCTTTGGCTTTAGGAAAAGAAACACCATATATACGGGTCAATTGTTTGCGGTTTTCATCACCTCTCCAATAAGCTCCTGCTAAACTCATTAATTTAATAGCTTTGATACTTCCTGTATTGGGAATATGAGGTCCTTTACATAAATCTACAAAATCTCCTTGTTGATAAAAAGTGATATTCCCATCTTCTAATTCTTCTAATAATTCTAATTTGTATTCATCACCCTTTTCTTTGAAAAAAGCAATAGCCTCTTCTTTAGAAATTTCTTTGCGAATATACTCATTCTTGTTACGAGCCAATTCAAGCATTTTCGCTTCGATTTTAGGAAATTCTTCTGAAGAAAGGGTTTTTTCACCTAAATCTACATCATAATAAAAACCATTTTCAATAGCTGGTCCTATCCCAAATTTTACATTATCATATAATGCTTCCAAAGCTTCCGCTAATAAATGTGCAGAGGAATGCCAAAAGGTCTTTTTTCCATCTACATCATTCCATGTAAATAATTGTAAGGAAGCATCATTATTAATAGGAATATTGGCATCTTGAATGGTTCCGTTAACTTTTGCAGATAACACATTTCGGGCAAGCCCTTCACTTATGGATTTTGCGATGTCTAGTGCGGATACTCCTTTTTCATATTGTCTGACGGAGCCATCAGGTAAGCTGATATTAATCATTTTTTAATGTTAAAAAATTAAATAATATTACTGCGATACGAAAGCAGCAATTTATACTTTGTGCAAATATGCAATATTTACTAATATTATTAAATAATTAAACAGCAAAAAGAGTTCCTTTTTGATAAATAATATTAAGATTATTGAAAATGGTTTTAAAGATTAGTAGTTTTGGATGTTACTAAGGTTTGAAATGTATTAATTTTGGTGCAATAGATTTTATTAATATAATAAAATATTACACATTGGCTTTTGTAGCTAATACAATCAAAGCAATAAGTGAAAAGAAAACAATCCAAAATCTTAAGTCCTTGTAGAATATAGTATCTTTTTGCATGGCAACATGAATTAAATTAAATGCAAATAATAAAATCATTAAACTAATTGAGAACATAATGCTTTGTTTTTTGTAATTGTTAAAAATTGTTCATTCTAAGAGCATGGTTATGTCCTTTATTCTAATTTAATTCAAAAAAGATGCCGAAATAATATAGTGTCATTTACTAAGTAATGAGCGATTGATTTTTTTGATAAGTTGGGGTCCTTTATAAATTAAACCGGAATAAAGCTGAACCAAGGTAGCACCAGCGTTGATTTTCTCTATCGCGTCTTGGGGGTTGTATATTCCACCTACGCCGATGATGACTATTTGCCCTTGAGTTTTCTTATTAATATAACGGATGACCTCTGTAGAACGCTGCTTTAGTGGCTGTCCGCTTAGGCCACCATTTCCAATTTTTTCGATTTTTTCTTTTTTAGTATTTAAATTACTTCTATCTATGGTTGTATTGGTAGCAATAATACCGTCTAATTTCGTTGCTTGTACAATCTCAATGATGTCGTCTAATTGAGTGTCTGTAAGGTCTGGAGCAATTTTTAATAGTATCGGTTTGGGTTTAGGTTTTTCTTGATTAAGTGTTTGTAAATGAGTCAATAATTCTGAAAGAGGTTTTTTATCTTGTAATTCTCTTAATCCAGGAGTATTGGGAGAACTAATATTGACTACAAAGTAATCTACTAAATCAAATAGTGCTTCAAAACATTTTTCATAATCATCTTTGGCATTAGCATTGGGTGTTACTTTATTTTTTCCAATATTAGCACCAATGATAATGTTTTTATTTTTTCGATTGGCTATACGATTTTTCATGGCTTCTAATCCTTCATTATTAAAACCCATGCGGTTAATGAGTGCTTGGTCATCTGCTAATCGAAACAACCGAGGTTGTGGATTTCCTTCTTGAGCAATTGGCGTTACTGTCCCAATTTCTATAAAACCAAAACCCAAGGAAGACATCGCTTCAAAATGTTTTCCATCCTTATCAAAACCCGCGGCTAGACCCACAGGGTTAGGGAAATTTATTCCCCAGAGTTCTCTTTCTAATTTCTTATTTTTAATTTGGTAATAATTTTTGAAAAGAGAAGATATAATGGGAATTTTTAAAGTTATTTTTAATAATAATAAAGTAAAATGGTGGGCTTTTTCGGGAGAGAGTAAAAATAAAATTGGACGTAAAAAAATAGCGTACATTTTTTGATGTTTTGATTTGAAGATAAAAAAAAGTCTTTATTTTTAATCAAATTAAAAATAAAGACTCAAAGATAATTTTTTTATAAATTATTGCTTGTACTTTTTATATTCACTTTCTATAAATGTTTGTAATTCTTCCATGTCTTTAAAGCGATCGAAAAATTCTTTAAATCTATTAGCGGAAGCTGAACTAGGCATTACATAACTAAATACATCTTCTTCTACAATTTCTTTCCCACTTAAAATAATAAGTCTTTCTACGACATTGCGAAGTTCTCTAATGTTACCTGTCCAATTGATATTTTGTAAAGCAATCATGGCTTTTTTAGCGATAGGCTTAGGACTCATTCCATAATCATCACAAATATTAGAAATAAAATGTTCCACTAATAATGGAATATCATCTCTTCTATCATTCAAATCAGGTACATGAATAATGATAACGGCTAGACGGTGATATAAATCCTCTCTAAAATTACCTCTGGCGATTTCACTTCTCAAATCTTTATTAGTTGCAGCGATAACTCTTACATTTACTTTTATTTCTTTATCTCCCCCTACACGAGTAATTTTATTTTCTTGTAATGCACGCAATACTTTTGCTTGAGCAGATAAAGACATATCACCAATTTCATCAAGGAATAGAGTTCCTCCATTAGCTTGTTCAAATTTACCTATACGTTGTTTAACAGCAGATGTAAAAGCTCCTTTTTCATGTCCAAATAATTCACTTTCTATCAATTCAGCAGGAATAGCAGCACAGTTCACTTCTACAATAGAATTTTCATTGCGTTCGCTATATTCATGAATCCAACGAGCGACCAATTCCTTTCCTGTTCCATTACCTCCTGTTACTAGTACTCTAGCTTCCGTAGGTGCAACACGCTCAATGGTTTCCTTAATTTTACTAATTCCAGGTGATTCCCCAATAATCTCTTGCGTTTTGCTTTTGTTGACCTTTCGCTTCAAGACTTTAGTCTCTGTAATTAGTGTCGATTTATCCATCGCGTTTCTAATCGTGATGAGAAGCCTGTTTAAATCTGGTGGTTTAGCGATATAATCAAATGCACCATCTTTTACAGCTTTAACGGCCGTTTCGATAGTACCGTGACCAGAAATCATAATAACAGGAGTATCTGGGGTAAGAATTTGAATGCGTTCAAGTGTTTCAAGACCATCCATTTTAGGCATTTGAATATCCATGATTACGACATCATATTTGTCTTTTTTTATCTTAGCCAAAGCATCGAGTCCATCTCCTGCTTCAACTACTTCATAAGATTCAAATTCCAAAATGTCGCGAATGGTTCTTCTAATCGCTTGTTCGTCATCTACTATTAAAATCTTAGCCATTGAGTTTTTTTATTTTATTTGAAAAATACAAATTTAAGTGTTAACACTTAGAATTAAAAATTTAAAAGAATGATATTAATATTTTTACTAATATAAATTATTGATAATATGTATCCATTGGCATCCCACTAGGCCTGC
>JAHDBK010000189.1:948-7142 GCA_020630455.1 Saprospiraceae bacterium | reverse complement strand
TCATAGGTACACAAAAAGATATTACCCAAGCAATATTACTTAGGTAACACCTTTATTGTTAGAAAATAGTTATCTTAATTCAACACAAACCCAGTCAACAATTATTGGATCAGTAAATAATTGGAATAAGATGTAAAAAGTCATAGTCTGTAAACTTTTGAACACAAGAATATCAGGAGCTATTACACTCTATTTGTAATCTTGTAGGGTTATAAAATTATGTTGTTGAAGGCAAATAAGTGATATTACCTCAAAACATTTATTTTTTTATTGATATAAAAATTATTCCCCTGTACTTGTAAGATATGAATGCCCGAAGAAGTTGTTTGAATATTCATTTCTATCTCTTGCAAGCCTGTTTGTTGAGGTTGGTGAGCTTGGTGATGAACAAGCCTTCCAGCAATATCATAAATAGAAATTTGAATAGGTTCTATATTATTGACTTCTACTTGAACTAGGGCTTTATCTTTTAGAGGATTAGGAACGATTTTTAGGCTGTGTTTTTGTCGAAGTTCTACAATTGCAATAGGAGAGTAGTCGAAAGAGCCATCAAAATCTACTTGTTTAAGGCGGTAATAGTTGATACTTTTACTAGGAGTAGGATGTACAAAGGTATAAGACTTTCTTTCTGAACTTGTACCTGCTCCTTTTACTCGTCCAATGGTATTCCAACTATTCCCATCTAAGCTATATTCAATAGAAAAGTAATCATTCTGCAATTCGTTTACAGTTGTCCAAGTGAGTTTAGTTTGATTTTCTTTATAGACTTTAGCTTTGAAATCAGCCAACTCAACTGGTGCAACAGCATCTAAGGTTAAAACAAAAGGACTAAAAAGATCTCCTAGACCTTCGCCTGTAAAATCTAGTGTAATTTTTTCTACAATATCTATCTCATTACCATTTTCGTTGATATATTTAAAACTAACCTCTGCACCATTATCTTCACTATTACCAGGTATATTATTCATGAGAATAAAATCGCCAGATAAAGGACTCGTCATCATTTCAATTTCTTTTCTACATGTTCCATTAAGATATGCTACTACTTTACAACTAGAGCAACCTACTATATTACCATTATCCTGTACTACTGCTGCAAGATTCATATTATCACTAAAGCCCTCACTTTTACAAGTATCATTGGTTCTTTGATTAGCATTGCTCAGATGTAGTTTGTACCCCTTACCTGGTTCTTCTAGGTTTAAAGAGCCAAACCAACCAAATCCATCAATGTATTGAGCATAACCATCGGTTTGGCTTTTGATAATGTCACCATGTTGAGGTGTTATATTATCTAGTGCTTCGGAAAGTGCTAAAAAATCTTGGTCAGGATGCCCAATCCAGTTCCACCCATTTACGTAAGTACTACCATCATTTTGAACAGCAGGTGTTCCCATGAGTGTTAATACATCATTTTGAGCAGCATAGATAAGATACATTTCATTTGTGTTGAGTGTTGTTAAAGAGCCAAACCATCCAAACCCGTCAATATATTGAGCATAGCCTCCAGTTTGACTTTTTACAATATCTCCTTGTGTAGGGTTAAGGCTAGAGAGAATATTATTCAAATCCATGTTATCATCTTCTATATTAATAGAAAACCATGTCCACCCTGTATGAATTGGAATTTGTAATTGACTATTCCCACAGGTTTCAAATTTGATATTATCCATACCATAATCACTCCATTGTGGATGGTCAAGTTGTTTTATTTCTAAAATAATATCTCCTGTAAAGTCTGCCTGCCAAATAGCTGCTTGTGTACTCCACATCCCAGATAGACCCCTTGTGCCTTCAATTAAAGTATATAGGAGTGTATTGGTATTAGCATCTAGTATATTGACTTGTAGATTAGGTAATCCACCATCAGATATATCTGGAAAATAATCAAATGAAAATTGATATTCATTTTGGGCAATCACAGTCATTTCTTGATACCATACACGTCCTACTTTGCCATCTACAACCATATAGTTTGTACCAGAAGAAGCCATAATAGGATTCCAAAGCGTATTATGACATTTATCTCTAGCATTGTCTTCTATACAGTAACTACTCATGATACAACCACAAGCTTCTGGAAGGTCAGAGTTTAAACCAATATTACCACTTTCAAAATCACCATTGAGAATTAAATTAGTATAATCACTACAAGTCGTACTAGGGCATTGAGATACATTGATAAGAACCGTTTTACCGCACTCATCTGTAATCATAATGGTACCTTCTAAATATTGTCCTGTATTGGTCGTATAATTAATGGTAAGTGTGGCATCACTTACACCACTAGTAGGACTAACCTCTAACCAATCCATATCATGAGATAATAACCAACTATTACCACTGAAAAGGTCTAAAGTAGTAGAGCCTGCCTCTGGTTCCAAATTAAGCATTGTTTCAGACACTGTTAAATTATTGGTACATTGTATGCACGCACCAAATTGAATATTGTCCAGACCAAAGTCACTCCATCCAGGAGCATCTATTTGATGGATTCTTAGTGTAACTAAACCTGTAAAATTAGAAAGCCACTCATTAGAATAGGTCGTCCATCTATTCCCTACACCATTAACATTTGAGACTAAAGTTGTAATAAGGGTTTGGGTAGTTGCGTCTATCAATTCTACAGATAAAGTGGGATAACCATCACCAGAAAGGTTAGGAAAGTAATCAAATGAAAATTGATAATTTAAGTTGTTGTAAACACTTAAGTCCTGTTGCCATACAATGGCATCTCCTGCTACTTTACCATCTACAATCATATAATTAGTACCAGAGGAGGCAGTTACAGAACGCCATTCAGGATGGTCACATTTATCTCGTGCATTAGCAGCAACACAGTAAGAGTCCCAAAAACAAGCACAGTCTTCTAGCAAATCAGAGGTGATACCATAGTTGCCTAATTCGAAATCACCATTGGTGATTTCATTATGAAACAAAGTACACGCACCCATTTTTATAATATTGATATTGATTTCTTCACCACATTCACCTACAATATTTAAAATGGTACTCAAGTTTCCTTCTGTATTGTTGGTATGTGTAATCATAATAGTTTGGCTACCTGTTCCTGACTGTGGAGATACGGTCAACCAGTCAGCAGTTTCTACTATTGTCCAACTTTTATCACTCTGTATATCGAAGTCGGTAGTTTCTGCTGAAGCAGGGAGTTGAATATAGGGTGAATTTAAACTCATGGAAAGATTGCCTATACATTCTTCACAATATTCAAATTTGATATTATCAATACCAAAATCACTCCATCCAGGAGCATCTATATGCTTCATTTTTAATTTTACCTCACCTGTAAAATTAGCTGTCCATATTTCACTATAAGTAGTCCAAGTATCACTTACACCTGTAACACCACTAAATAGAGTCGTTAATATATCTTGAGTATTTATATCAATGACCTAATATAGAGGGTTGCCCATCGTTTGAAATATCAGGAAAGTAGTCAAAAGAGAAGGTGTATTCTATTCCCTCTGTGATTTGAATATCCTGCATCCAAAAAGTGCCATTCCCTTCAACTTTTCCATCAACAATCAAATAATTCTGACCAGAAGAAGGAGGAATAGGATTCCATAAATTATTAGAACATTTATCTTTAGCATTTGAAGCGACACAGTAAGAACTCCATGCACAGGAACAATCTTCAACTAATCCAGAAGAAAAGCCAGTATTACCATCTTCAAAACCACCATTAACAACAAGGTTATTTTTATTACAATCCTCACAATGTCCAAATTTGATATTATCAATACCGAAGTCACTCCATCCAGGAGCATCTATATGTTTCATTTTTATTAATACTTCTCCTGTAAAATTGGACTCCCAGTTATGGCTATGAGTTGTC
Organism: Saprospiraceae bacterium; assembly: GCA_020630455.1. Lineage (GTDB taxonomy): Bacteria > Bacteroidota > Bacteroidia > Chitinophagales > Saprospiraceae > JAHDCE01. The sequence goes on along the minus strand of JAHDBK010000189.1, from coordinate 3,286 downwards.
CACGTACCACTTGTTCCATTTATACTACTCACAAGGGTTGTAATAATATTTTGAGTGCTAGGGTCTATGAGTTCTACTTGAATAGTAGGAAGGCCACTTCCAGAAATATCAGGAAAGTAGTCAAAAGAGAAGGTGTATTCTATTCCCTCTGTGATTTGAATATCCTGCATCCAAAAAGTGCCATTCCCTTCAACTTTTCCATCAACAATCAAATAATTCTGACCAGAAGAAGGAGGAATAGGATTCCATAAATTATTAGAACATTTATCTTTAGCATTTGAAGCGACACAGTAAGAACTCCATGCACAGGAACAATCTTCAACTAATCCAGAAGAAAAGCCAGTATTACCATCTTCAAAACTACCATTAGTAACTAATTCAATATAATTATCACATTTTTCACTAGATGATATACGATAGTCAGTGTCAACAAGTTCAAAGGTTTGAACAGGTTGGAAAAATAATAGAAAGATATATATTAGACCTAAATTCATAGTACATAAATTTTAAAGTAAGATCTGTTCAAGTAATGTTATATTGCTTGAAAAATCTCTATTGTTGAATATTATAATTAGTAAAAGTACGGGCAAGGAATGACCTTAAAAGGGAGTCATTAAGGACTTTGTATTGAAATATAAACCCAATGTATAGGAGAATGCCTCTTTTGTATAGAAAGAAAAGATTGAAGTAAGATATAAAAAGTCATAGTCTGTAAACTTTTGAACACAAGAATACTAGGAGTGCTAGACACTCAAGTAGAGTTTTGTATCATTTAAAAAATAGGATTGCTATAATTGAAAGGATGGATTGTTGTAGAATAGTGCAATAGTTATACGAATCCGTATTAGAAATACGTAACCTGCTTTGGGACTTGCTCTTGATTTTCAAATCTTTTTAAGCATTTTATACGTAAAAAAATATAGATTGGTATTATATCCTTTCAAATGAATCTTTTGATATATTTTATTTCTGTACAGAACATAATTTTCAAATGTAGATTCATACTATTTCATTTGAACTAAACAAAAATTGTTACCTTGTGTATCAATGATTTTTTTAAATTTGGAAAAAATTAAAACAAAACCAGAATAGCCGAATCACTAAAGTTATGGAACAATCGGACAATGAATATATAAGAGGGCTAATAGAAAATGACAAAGCAATTATTCAAAAAATATATGATGACTACCTTCCTCGTATTCGCAATTTTATTACTAAAAACAGAGGGACAGAAAATGATGCTTGGGAGATTTTTCAAGAGGCACTTATTATCATTATGAAAAAAGCAAAGGCTGCTAATTTTAAATTAAGTAGTAATTTTTATACGTTTCTATATGGAGTCTGTAGAAATTTATGGGGTAATGAATTGCAAAAAAAATACAGAACAGAGGTAACGATTGATGATACACTCAAATATAAGAGTAACACTGACTACGAAAAAGAACTTATTCAATCAGAACAGTTCTATTTGTATAGAGAAAAATTTGCCATGCTCAGAGAACGGTGTCAAGAATTATTAAATCATTATTTTAATGGTAAAAAATTCAGGATGATTGCCAACTTAATGGGTTATGCAAGTGAAAGTGTGGCTCGAAAAGAAAAGCACAAATGTCAACAACATTTAATTAAGTCAATAAAAGCGGACCCTAAGTTTAGGGAATTGAATCATGAATGATGAAGTTTTAAACTTATATGATAAAATCCATAGTTATTTGGAAGGAGAATTAAGTAGCAAAGATTTGGCTCAATTTGAAAAAGCCATACAAGAAGATAAAAAACTTGCTGCTGAAGTTCAACTACACCAAAATCTTAAATCTGTGCTAGGAGATGAAGATGTTAATGCCTTGAAAAAGACATTAGGAGAAATTAGAGCAAGAGATATACAACCTCAAAGTGCTAAAAGAATAACATTATGGAGAAGTGCTGCAGCCGTAGCTGCAGTCTTATTAATCGGATTAGTAGCATGGTGGTTATATCCTAAAAGTGAAATGGATTATTATCAACAATATGCTATTCATGAAAGACTATCCCTTACACAAAAAGGAGTGGATGAGCCTACTTCTATTACCACAATTGAACAAGCATATAATCAGAAAGACTATGATAAAGCTTTAATGCTCATTGATGATTATTATCAAAAAAATCCTACAGCTTATGAAGCTTTATTGGCTAGAGGGGTATGTGAAATGGAGTTAGGGCAGTTAGAAAAAGCTTTAGCCACTTTTGACACCCTAGAAAAAAGTGATGCCTTAATTGCTAATAAAGGGACATGGAATAAGGCACTAGTATATTATAAAATGAATCAAATTGAAGAGTGTAAATCAGCACTACAACAATT
>JAHDBK010000189.1:0-938 GCA_020630455.1 Saprospiraceae bacterium | reverse complement strand
TGGCTACAAATCTAAAGAAGCCGCAGCATGGTTAGCTAAATTATAATTCACTACACTTTAATAAAATTACTATGCCCCCTTATAGTTGTATGCTATAAGAGGAGGATTCGTATGCGTTTTTAAGATTAAGTATAAACAGATAGTATAGCTTAATCTAGGATGTTTATGCCCTATTTTGAAATTATATAATACACTTGAAATTTAATATTATGAAAAAAGCTATGAATTTGAAAAATGCAAAAAACTAAGCAAAAAAGAGCAAGCAAAAAAGAGCAAGCAAAAATTAAAGGGGGAACACGATTTCTAGTTTGTAATGGTATGGGAGGGATTCCTAATAAATTATCAGAAGAAGCCTGTGCTCAAACTTGCCATGAATGGGCAGGTGGTGTTTGTTGGACTTGTTTTTAGGTCATAATATATATAGTTATTAAAAACGGTTGTCTTTTCTAAGGCAGCCGTTTTTTATAAAAAACTGTTTTATCTAGTTGATTCACTTGTTGGGAATATCCAATTTGGTTTTTCTCCATTTACAGAATAAAGGATTTTCTTTTTTAAAATATTTACTTGAAAAGAAAAAGAATCTTTATACCTATCAGAAGGTAAAATTAAAAAGATACTTCCCTTTCTTTTTAAGTCACCAAAACACATTTTTAATCTCCATGTGGTAGGTTTTATTAATGCATATGCTTTCCTAAAAGAACATTGTCTGTTTTTAAATGAAAAAAATAATTTTATCATATTACATTCTACCTCATATTCATATTCAATGTAAATGTTAGTTGCAATATTATTAATCATTATTTCTTTCTTGTACAAAATTCCCTCCCAAGAAAAATTATTTTTTATAGTATGATTATGTGCTAATAATAATTTTTCTTTTAAACCTAACCTGGCAGAGCCAGTACCATAAAGATTCAAAAAATATGTAACTTATAGTC
>JAHDBK010000188.1 GCA_020630455.1 Saprospiraceae bacterium | reverse complement strand
GGATGTATGAAATATTGAAAAAAGTCAAAAAAGGACAAAGTTTTAAATACCTTTAGCAATAGAATATAAAGGAGTATAGAGTATAGAGTACAAAGTATTTTTTTCTCTATACTCTGTATTCTGTACTCACTACTCAAAATGATTAATTTAAATGGTAAGATATTAGCAGCCAATCAAGATATTGATTTTAATAATAGGGCTTTTAAATATGGTGATGCACTTTTTGAAACCATACGAGTATTCAATGGCAAAATTCCTTTTTTCGACTATCATTTTGAGCGACTTTTAGCAGGAATGCAAATTCTAAATTTTGATTACAAAAACTCAATTAATAAAGAGTTTTTGTTATTAAACATTCATAAAATCATACAACATAAAGGAAATCATCGATTAAGACTAAGTGTTTTTAGAAATGGTGGTGGACGCTATACCCCCAATGATAATAGCATACAATTTTGTATAGAACAAGAAGAATTAGAACAACCTTTTTTCCTAAAAAAAGAAGCATTACATATTGGTATTGTACCTCATATTCTTAAAAATTATAGTTATATATCTCATCTCAAAACGACCAATTGCCTACCCTATATTATAGCTGCTCAATACAAAGAAGAACAAGCTTGGGATGATGCCCTATTGATTAATTCTAATCATCATATTATTGAATGTATCAGTTCTAATTTTTTCATGATTCATAATAATAAAATATATACTCCTCCTTTAGATAGTGGATGTGTAGGAGGTACAATGAGGGCTATTTTATTAGATTATTTCAATATTATTGAAAAAGATATTCCTATAAACGAATTAGATAATCCTAACAATTCCTATTTTATCACGAATGCCATTCAAGGAATTCAGCCGATTTCATCTATTAATGAAAAAAAATATAATATTTCTCCAATTACTAAAAACTTGATTCAAAAATTAGATGTTATTACGAAAGATACAATTGAAAAGACAATTTAGCTATAATCAACTTTTTTGTAATAACATCTATTCATCAGTTTGTAGATTAAAATTAGAAATTTATCTAAATAATCCGTTATTATCACGTTAAATAGGATAATATTGTAGTATTATTTAATAGAAATCAATATTTTTGGAAAAATTATTTTAATAAATTTAAAATCTTAACAATGAAAAAATTATTATTAAGCTTTACTATTTTATGTTTTTTAGGAACAACTGCATTTGCACAAAAGAAAATAAGCAATGAAGTAAAAGTTCAATATGAAATAACTGAAGTTAAATCTGCTGATGCTATGGCAGGAATGATGAAAGGTTCAACTATGGATATGACGGTTACTAAAGAAAAAAACCGTGTCGATATGAACATGATGAGTGGTATGGTAAAAATGACTATCTTATCTGATACTAAAAAAGATGAAGGAGTAATGTATATGAGCATGATGGGGAATAAAATGAAAATCCCTATGACTTCTGAAGATATGGAAAATGCTAGAAAAGAACAAGAAGCAAAACCTAAACAAACATTTGAATACAACAAAAAAGATACTAAGAAAATTGCTGGTTACAAATGTTATTTAGCTACTTCTACAACTGAAGATGGCAGTAAAATTTCATACTATATCACTGATAAAATCAAAGTTACCGCTGCTAATTCTATGGCTGGTGTAAGCACAGATGGTCTTGAAGGTTTCCCTCTTGAATTTACTATTGATAATGCAGGAACTACCATGACTTTTTCTGCTCAAGAAGTGTTAGACAAAGTTAGTAAAAAAGACTTCGAATTCGATGATTCAGGTTATGAAGAAATGACTATGGAAGAATTAGAAGAAATGGGAATGGGAGGAGGATTAGGATTCTAATTCCTATTTCATTCATATATTAATTATTAAAAAGCCATTGTTTTTAGAGCAATGGCTTTTTATTTTTTATTTTAGAGGAATTAAAATCATACAACAAAAGATGAAAGGCAAATTACTCGTATTTTTAAGTTTTTTATTTATTATCTATATCCTAGTCTGTATTCTCTTATACTTCATACAAGAGAGTTTATTATTCCACCCTACTAAATTACATAAGGATTATCAATTCTCTTTTAATCAGCCATTTGAAGAAAAAACATTTACAACTCCTGACAATATAGCTATGAATGCTATTTATTTCCAAGCAGAAAATAGCAAAGGAATCGTTTATGAACTCCACGGCAATGGAGGTGATTTACAACGATATGGTGATCATGCTCATTTCTTCACAAAAAATGGATATGACATTTTGTATTTAGATTATAGAAGTTATGGCAAAAGTGAAGGAACTATTAGAAGTGAACAACAGCTTGTAGATGATGCTCAATTGGTTTATAATGAAATCAAAAAACAATATCCTGAAAATAAAATAATCCTTTCTGGCACTTCAATGGGTTCTGGTATTGCAAGTAGATTAGCCATTCAAAATAATCCGCAACAACTCATTCTCAATACACCCTATTATAGTTTAGAATCATTGATAAGACTTAAAACCAAAATACTTCCTAATTTCATTTTGCGTTATCGTTTTAGAAATGATTTACATTTAGAAAAGGTTGACTACCCTATTACCGTTTTTCATGGAACTAAAGATTTTGTCATTCCCTATAAAAATGCCAAAAGATTAAAAGAAACTCATTCTAAAATCAATTTTTATACTATGGAAAATATAGGACATAACAATTTTAGAAATCATCCAATATATTTAGAAGAAATGACAAAAATATTAAAATAATAAAGAGATTTTTTTATTATTTAGATTCTAAATCCTTTAAACGCCCATCCAAAGCATCATATTGAGTCAAATCATGATGAGAAGGAACAATAGAAATATAACCTTGTTTTAAGGCTTTGACATCCGTATTAGGTCTATTATCTTCATCTACAAAATCACCCGTCAACCAATAGTATTTTTCTCCAAAAGGGTCAGTCGCTTCATGGAATCGCTCTATCCAACGCGCTTCTGCTTGACGACATATTTTCATCCCTTTATATGCTTCTCCTTCTGCTAATTTAGGGAAATTGACATTCAATAAATTAGTGTTTTCTAATTGTTCATTCAATACCCATTCCGATATTTGCTTAACATAAGGCAAACAAGGTTCAAAATTCGCTTTAAAAGAGAAATCCTCAAGAGAAAAACCTACAGAACGAATTCCCTCCAAAGAAGCTTCCATAGCCGCTGACATCGTCCCCGAATATATAATATTTATTGATGCATTGGAGCCGTGATTAATGCCAGAAACACACAAATCTATTTGTCTATCTTTTAACAAAAGATGTTTAGCAATTTTAACACAATCTGCTGGAGTTCCAGAACATTCATAAGACTCGATTCCCTCAAACACATCTACCTTTCTTAATCTTATAGGTTTCTTAATCGTAATGGCATGTCCTTGAGCAGATTGAGGAGAATCAGGAGCTACAACGATGACCTCCCCTATTTCTTTCATTACATTGACTAAATTTTTAATCCCTGGAGCTACAATTCCATCATCATTGGTTACTAATATTAATGGCTTCATCTGTTAAATTTTGAAGCAAAGATACATTTACAAGACTAAGAATAAGATTTTATAGTTCGTTTTTTACAAAAAAAAGAGCTTGTTCAATAAAAAACAAGCTCTTTTAATTTTTTAATGGTCGTGGTCATGCCCATCACCATCACTGTGGTCGTGATTATGGTCATGACTTTCTCCGCCATGGTCATGGTCGTGACTATGGTCGTGATCGTGGTCATGATTATGGTCGTGGTCGTGATGATGACCACTATCTCCTTTATGTGCAATATAAGCCATTTCACATACAGGACATTTACCTGGCGCGTCGCTTCCACTTCCTTTGCAATGCATTGGGCAAATGTATTTAGATGTATATTCTGGACCTGATTTATCTACAACTTGAGTAGCATCAGCATCATTATTATCTGGATTTTGGTCTGTTCCTCCACAAGAAACTAAAACAAAAGAAAAGGCAGATAATAACATTACAAATAATAAGATTTTATTTTTCATATTTTAAATATTATTTTTTTAAAAAAATTATTTTTTCAATCCAATCTGTCTCAAACGCTCGTCCAAATATTCCCCTGCAGTTATGGGTTCATAAGCTAGAGGGTGTTCATTAGAAACACATCTGTCTAAGCAAGTCAAATCCATATCAGCACGAGGATGTAAAAAGAAAGGAATAGATAAACGTGGAGTATGCCACATTTCTCTAGGAGGATTCACTACTCTATGAGTGGTTGATCTCAAATAGTTATTAGTCAATCTTTGTAACATATCTCCTACATTGATAACGATTTCCTCTCCTTCAGGAACAACATCCAACCATTCATCATCCATATTCAATACTTGTAATCCACCTGCTGAAGCTCCAACTAATAAAGTAATTAAATTAATATCTTCATGTTCTTCAGCTCTAATCGCTGAATCAGGTTCAGATAAAATTGGAGGATAATGAATCGCTCTTAAAATAGAATTACCATTGTGTATTCTTGTAGAAAAATAATCTTCTCCTAATTCCAAATGAATGGCAATGGCTTTTAATAATTCGCTTCCTGCTTTTTCAAATGCTTGATAAAGTTCTCTACCTAAATCTGTAAATTCAGGTGTTTCATTAACATAAATATTATCTGGATATTGAGCTTTGATAGCATCGCCATCTTCTACTTCTTGACCGATTTGATAAAATTCTTTTAAATCTGCCACTTCTGATTGTTTAGCTTTTTCCCTACCAAAAGAAGTATAACCTCTTTGACCTGCTAATTCAACTATTTCATATTTTCTTTTAAGGTCAACAGGCAAAGCAAAAAATTTCTTAGCATTGGTATAAAACCCATCAACTAATTCTTTAGGAATACCGTGATTAATCACTCCTACAAATCCAATTTCATGGAAAGCCTTTCCTAATTTTTCTACAAATGCGGCTCTCTCCTCTTCATTTCCATTGACAAATTGGGATAAGTCTACTAATGGAATAGCTCTTTTTGACATTTCTTATTTTTTTATTTGTTTTTTAATAATTATTTATTCAAAATATAAAAATACAAATTTTAATAATAATTATCTTTATTTTTAATAAAAAATCATCCTTCCAAAAACGACTTTACTTTTTTCATAGGGTTTTGAGATAATATAAGCGTGGCATTTTCTGGAACTTTAAACACTTCATATTCCCATCCATTTGGAATAGATTGCCACGGGTTTAAGATTTTAAAAATAATTTTATAGTTCCCATCTTCTAATGCTATATCTAATCTTTCGACTATATAGTTGGCATGACTACGCTTGAACATGGGAGAACTCGCCGTTGGTATTTCAGCCGTCTGTACGTGTTTATAACTCCATCTAAACTTGTGTTTTATAATCTTTTGAGGAATATCATTGTCTTTTTCTAAAAAAAATAATTGACCACCTTCTTTATAAATTTCAACCTTTCCATCTGGTATTTTAGACAAAATGACTTGAAGGATTAAAACGCCTAAAATAGTAATATTTAAATAATAATTTTGAAATAAAAAATAACAAAAAAACAAAGCCGCTCCCGATAAAAAAATCATCGAGTTCTGAAATTCCGTTATCCAATTTTGTTTTTTAAAATTGATTTTGATACTTTGTTTCATCATTTCCATTTCTCATTTAATAAAGAATTTTCTTTATAATTTAGACAATTTCACATCGTAACTTTTAGTTTTATCTGCATTATACCATTTGCCTATATATTCATTATTAATAAATTCTAATTCAAAAAAACCAGTAGTTTCCCAATCTTCATTTTTTTCTTCTAGGGCATAAACATTCTCTTTTTTCTTCCCATTAAGATGAATTCCTTTACCATGTTTATTATAAATATAAATAGCATTATAAAAATCATCGTAATAGTAATTCCATAAAAATGTTATTGGATATTTACCTATAGTGCCTCTATATAATTGTTGTTCATTTGCTAAAAGATAAAAAGTCGATTTATTATTATCTATTAAAATATTTTTACCATAATCACTTAACCAATTTTCAAATTCTCTTATATGAATAGAAGTTTTAGTATTAATACCTATATAATAATACTCATAATGTTTCAATATTTTATTACCAATATCAAAATGTAAACTATCCCCTTTCACATAGAAATCAAAGGTTTTACTTTCTTGTATTTTTGGAATTATATCAGCTAAAAATCTTTCCTTTTCAGCTTCCTCTACAAAGGTATCTATCTCCACTTCATATTTAATATTCTTTTCAATTTGATTTTTAATATATGTAAGATATAATTCATTTTTATTAATATCAAACAAATCTTTTAAGACCAACTTTTCTCCTGTTTGAGAATTAAAATTATAATAAGTACTCCAATGATTACAATTAGCACCACAAAAGGTACAATAAAGTACAAAAGACAAGATATTTTCAGTATTATTTAATACTTTAAAACTAATACCATCTAATCCTGAATTAATCCCATTTTCAAAATCTAAAGCTACCCTTTCAAAAATATGTTCTTCTTGGAATCCATTCAATAATTCTAGTTCTTTGAGTTGGATATATATATTAATTTTATCATCTACTTCAGTATTGTTAGAGTTAAAAACAGGAAAGAAAAACTGGTCGTATCGTTCAATACTCTCTATTTCAAAATAATTTTCTTGAGCCAATGCAAATACAAAGAACATTAATAGAAAAGGTAATAAGGTAATTTTTTTCATGGTTTTATTTTTGTGATTTAATATATAATCTAATTCTATGAGTTGGCATAAAAGTAACCAAGCCTACTTGTTCATAATAATCAGATAGAGAAATATACATTTCAATATTTAGGTCTTCTGTTTCCCATGTATCAGAACGTCTTAAGCCCTCTCTTTCGTCTATTTTATTCAAGTCATCTAGGCTTCCTGTAATTTCAGCATCACCAAATTGAGCGCTTATTCGTTCTTGAAGACTTATATATTGATTAATTAATGCCAATTGAAAAGTTTCTGACTCGGCATCATAATCATATACACTAAAATTATCAACGTCCCATTCATGTAATATATACACTAAAATAGAATCTTCATCATAATAATAGCTAGTAATTAAATCTGGTATAATATCCTGTTTTTTGGTAAAATCAAAACTACTCAAAGGAGTTTGATTATATAGAATTGGACTTCCATCTCTCTT
>JAHDBK010000187.1:4478-7156 GCA_020630455.1 Saprospiraceae bacterium | reverse complement strand
TTATTTTAGGAATAGGCGTCTTTTCATTTCAATCGTGTATTGAAGATGATTTTATAATGGATACTGTTGATCCAGAATTACGAATTACGTCTAGTTTAGATAGCATTGAAATTAATACGACTTTTCAACTCAATTATGCTTATTTTAATAATGTAGGTAATCAAGAAAATGTCGATGTACTATGGTCTAGTTCTGATGATGCTATATTAAGTGTAGACCAAAATGGTCTTCTTTCAGCTTTAAGTCTTGGTACAGCAACTATTACAGCCAGTTATGATGACAACGGTACGATGTTGACGGACATGATTACAATTAAAGTTGGAATGGAAACAGTGACCAATCCAGTATCTATTTCGGGGATGATTGCGACTACTTCAAGTTATAAACTGACAGGGAGTTTTACGCTTTCAGAAGTCGGCAATGATTTGGAATTAGTATTTGATGATGATTACTGTGCTTCTACTGCCCTACCTGGTTTATATGTTTATCTTTCTAATAACAGCAATTCAGTAGCGAGTGCTTATGAGATTGGAGCAGTTCAGGTATTTGACGGAGCACACAGTTATACCATTCCCAATATAGGTATTAATGATTATTCTTATGTGCTATATTTCTGTAAGCCATTTAATGTGAAGGTTGGAGATGGGGCTTTATAATCTTTAATTTTCACATCTCATATCTTTAAATTTAATATTATAATCAAAATGAAAAAAAATATATTAATCATCATATTATTAGCGGTTTCCTACAATTTTGTTTATGCAGGTGGACCGTGGCCAAAAAAGAAAGGAAAATATTATATCAAATTATCTGAATGGTGGGTAAAATTTGACAAACACTATACAGATACAGGTCTTACAGACCCTAATGTCACCACTGGTATTTACAATACCTATTTGTATGCTGAATATGGTATTACTGACCGTTTGTCTGGTATTTTTAATGGCTCTATTTTTAGTAGGAATTTAACCAATAACATTCGTTCTATTACGACTAATGAAATTTTAATACCAGGAGAAGCATTAAATTCTATTGGAGATATCGATTTAGGTATAAAATATGGTTTGACAAAACCAGGAGCCAAAGTTCCTTTGTCCTTGAGTCTTTATTTAGGATTGCCAACAGGACAAGTTGGGAAAGGGCAATTTGGCACTTTACAAACTGGCGATGGCGAATTCAATCAAATGTTGCAATTAGATTTAGGGAAAAGCATTAATCTCGAAAAAGCCGATTTGTATTTTACAGGCTATGTCGGTTTCAATAATAGGACAAAAGGGTTTTCTGAGGAGTTTAGATATGGTTTAGAAGCGGGTGTGGGTTTATTTAATAAAAAACTCTGGCTGAATAGCAAATTACAAGCCATTGAATCCTTCAAAAATGGAGAGACCGCAGCTACTACTCAAAACACCACCATTTTTGCCAACAATACAGAATTTATTAGCATTAGTGTTGAAGGCAATTATTTTATCACTAAAAACTTTGGTGTTTCTGCTTCTTATATCAGTGCATTTAGGGGTGAAATTATTGCAGCTGCACCATCTTATAATGTAGGTATTTTTTATAATATTGATTAAAACACAAAATTTATGTTATATTTTATGGAATAAAATATAAAAAAGACTCTTAATAAATATATATTTAAGAGTCTTTTTTTAATTTAGTAAATATCTCATTTTAAAACTCTCCAATGAAAAATAACACTGAATTGACAAATTCTAATATAATTTCTTATCTCAAGAAATTAAGAAAAAGTATTGCATATACCCAAAATCTAAATTTAATTTTTGAAAAGTTATTGAATCTAAATTTTGAATATAGTGATTATGAAGACAGTGTAATTTCATTAAAAAACCAGTACAATAATAACATTAGATTATATAACAGCCAAAACCTTAATGTAAAGGAACATAACCTTGTAAGAAATCAAATTATTGAAAGATTATTAGGATTAATTAAAGAATTAATTAATGAAAACAAAGTCAATAAAAATGAAATAATTTTAGGTTCTCAAATTCCTAAAAAAGATGAATCTAATGTAATTAATAAAGAAAACTATTTATCAAAACCTATAAATATACTTGATTTTGAATTTTCTCTAGTTATAGACAACGACTATTTTAAAGTATTTCAATTATTAAATAATAAAAATCTTAAAGAAGCTAACTACTTAAAAATTCACACCGGATTTCTATTCACAAGTATTTATCATAATAATAATAAAATCGCCAATAAATTCAATATTTTCAGCTTTAAAGATATTATAAAATGCAGTAAATTTAAGATTGATAATCATGAAATATTTTTAGAAGTCTTGCTTATATTTAATATTTGGACAGGTCATATCAAAAACATTGATTTAATTATTAATAACTCAAAAATATTCTCAAAATGAAAAAACTTTATCTAAGCCTCATCTTTTTATTAAGTTCATCTATACTCTTAAATGCTCAGACTAAAAAATATAAAATGTTTAGCACTTTTACACCTACATTTGGTCTTGAAGCTAGTTTTGATTTACCTTTAGTTCATCTTGATAAAACTTTTAATAATGCTGTATTCTCTAATGATTTGTTACAATTGAATCAGAATTTCAACTTAAAGTACTTTTACGAGGCAACACCCAATATCAGACCTTTTATAAATTTCAATTATAGTAGATTAAAATATAATAAAAATTT
>JAHDBK010000187.1:0-4378 GCA_020630455.1 Saprospiraceae bacterium | reverse complement strand
GGATGGTCATTATTAAATAATCAAACTATTAATTATGTCGACAATAGTGGTCAAATTATCTCAATAAATCCAATTGAAAATAATAATTATTTGTCCTTCAGTTCAGGTTTAAATTTTGTATATCATGCCAATTCTAAATTTGCTTTTTTAGTACAATCTGGATATGGTTTTGATTATACTCAAAGAATTGATCCTGCTATAACATTAAAAAATAAATCCTACATCAACCATACTTATATGGGAGTTGGAATAAGATACTCTTTTAAAGAAAGGGATAATAAATCACCTTATGAATTTGCAGATTTTGTAGATAGAAATCAATTTAAACATGATTCCCTCAATGCTCCTAGCATAGACTTTGTTCCTTCTATGCAAACACTTTCTATAAATATGACATTTGACAATGGGAAAGTAATGCACTTAGAATTAGACCAAGAGGAATCAGATAGTAATTTTGTTTATATGTCGGGGTTTATTAAAAATGACAACAATAAAAACAATATAGCTCTAAAAATTCCTCATAATAGAATTGACAAATTAAATATAGAAGAAATTGGTACTAATGGAAATTCTTGTACTCCTTATTACATGGATTTAATCTGGACTGGACAAAGTGGTTTAAATTCCCAATTAAGGAAAAATATGCCTACTACTTTTGAAAATATTGGATTTCAAGAAGTAATCAATAAAGGAAAAACTGACATGTATCAGGTATCTGGTTCTTACACAGATAAAGAAGGAAAGAAAACAGAATTTCAAGCGAATTCAGACCCTATAGGATTACTTGTTATTGCTGCTGTAGTTGTGGTATCTTCAGTAGTTGCTTATACTGATACTTCTGACTATAGTCCTTGTGAAAATGAAACTAAATATAAAATTAAAAACTGCGATGGAGTATTGAAATATAATGATACAAATGATTGTTATCATTGTATAGAAGAGCCCATTTCTAAAAACGATTAAAATGTATATAAAAAAAGCTAAAACTTTAATTATAATATGTCTAAGTCTAGTCTTTTTATCGATTGGATATTTGATATATCAGAGATATTTAAATCCTTGTCTAAATTCTAAGTATAAAAGAAGTCAATGTGAGCAAACGGGAGGTCAACACATATATGATAAAAAAAGGGACTGTATGATTTGTATTCATTAATAAAGAATCTTCTTTATTATTCCTTGATTTTAACTAATTCATCAGCATGATTTCTTATGTACTCTTCCATCTTTTGATGGACTTGTTTTTCAATGGCTTGGTATTGTTCATTGAAAGGTGACATTGCTGATTTTGTTTGAATTGTTTTAGAAGTAGCAGCTTGAGATAAAATTTGGTTCAATGCTTCGTCATTAAGGGCTTCTAGAGACTGTTTCATTATTGCCCATTGTTTTTCATCTATATCAATTGCTTCACCAGAAGTGGCTGCTTCATCTAATTTTTTGAAATAATACATACATTTTTGAGCCGTATTCAGTTCAGGGACAACTTCATCATCATTTTCGTCTAATTCAAAAATTTTTCTATAAATAGGACGCATCATCGCCATTTCTAATTCCGCTCCTTGCAATTGATTGAATTCTTCTTGGCTGAGCTCTGCTCTTAAATCCCATTTTGAAGTAGGAGCCACTACCCTTTTGGATAGGCTGTCTTCATATTCTTGTGGAGCAAGGCTAGTTTCTTCTATATTATTTTCTGAAATCGAGTTAGTAGTAGCTTTTGGAGTAGATTCATCAGCCTTTTGTGTTGTGGGTTCAACACTTTTTGGGTTTTCATTTTTACATGAATAAGTCAATACTAAAACTAAAAAAATGAATAGGATTCTCATATTAAAATTAATACGTTTATTTTGGTTTTTTAGAAACTAATAATGAACGAATATACGAGATTTCTTTCTGAATACAATAGATGTTATTACTTTTCTAATTTTTGATATTCTTCTTTAACTTCTTCAATCGATAAACCAGATAAAAATGAGGCATCTTCAACTGACAAGCCCTTTTCTAAGCCTTGCTTATAAAAATAATCCTTCTCTATATCATAATTTATTATCATATCATCTATAATTAGTTTGGTTTCTTCTTCAAATTTACGCATTTTAAATCAAGCCAATCACTACTCCTTATCTACTCGCTTTAGGTCTAATAGTTTAATAGCATTTTTGCTAATACCAGATATATTTTTACGAGAAAACATAGAGGTTTCATCATAAAATAAGAAAATAACGGGTGCTTCTTCTATCAAAATGGTTTCCATTTGATGATATAAATCATAGCGTTTGGTATCATCGGCTTCTAGCAGAGATTGCTCATACAATTCGTCAAATTGCTCATTTTTGAATTGGGTATAATTGGGTGGTGCTGGATTTTTAGAATAAAAACAAGCCATGAAGTTTTCTGCTTCTGGATAATCGGCAAACCAAGAAGCTCTAAAGAAACTTACTTTTCCTTGTTTTATCATTTCTCTAAGCGTTCCAGACTCTTCTATTTCCATTTTGACATTGATGCCAATGTCTTTCCACTGTTCTACCAAATTTTTACATAAATCTGAATAATCTTTATTGGTTTTTAAAACGATTTCACTCAAGCCCTCCCCTTTTGGATAACCTGCTTCTGCTAATAATTGCTTGGCTTTTTCTACATCATGGCTATATCCCTTTATGTTGGCATCGAAAGACGGCAAGCCTTTGGGAGTAAACCCAGAATGAGCCGCTTTCCCTACACTATTCCTCAATTGTTTCAACATCAATTCTTTATCAATGGCATAATTCATTGCTTGACGCAAATACTTATTTGATAAAGAATTTTCTTTATTATTCATATAAAAACCTAAATATTCCATATTCAAAAAAGGCATTTGAATACTATTGACATCTTGGGCTATTTCTTCTTGTAATGTGCCTTCTTTTGTTAGTAATTCATCAGCAAATGAAGATTCTATTCCCGAAAGGAAGTCTAAATTCCCTTTTTTAAACTCTAAAAATTCTGTTTTTCTATCACCGATAAATGAAATCTTTACTCCATCTAATTTAGGTAATCCTTTTTCAAAATAATTTGGATTTTTTTCTAAAAATAAGGCTTGTCCTTCTACCCAGTTTTTATATTTAAAAGGACCTGTTCCAACTGGATTTTTTCTAAAATCTTCTCCAAAATGCTCTACTATTTTTTGAGGAACAACAGAGCAATATTGCATCGCTAAAATACCCATAATCGGCAAAAAAGGAGCTTTTAATTGAATGACAAAAGTGCTATCATTTGGAGCAGTAAACGGATTTTCTTCTACTAGCCTATCCTTAAAAATCCAAGAACCAGGTGATGCTACTTTGTCATCTATTATTCTACTCAAAGAATATACAAAATCTTGAGCTGTAACTTGAGTCCCTTTTCCTCCTTCAAATAATTGATGGTCGTGGAAATACACATCATTCCTCAAGTAAAAAGTCAAAGTCTTACCATCTTCTGAAGCTTCCCATGAATGAGCGATAGCGGGTTTAATCTCCAATTGTTCATTCAACTCTACTAATCCATTATATAGGTGATGAGTTGCCCATATCGTATTTTGAGCTTTGGCAAATGCGGGGTCAAGCGATTCAATATTTTTGGATTGATTGTATTTAAATATCTTTTTATCAGATGTTGTTGTGGAGTTACTTCCTCCACAAGCACTGAATACAAGCACTAAGATGAAGCTTTGAAATAAGAATTTCATACTTTTTTGAGTATTGAGAATTGAATAATAAATATTAAAATTGTAAAAATGAATCTACATGGGCATCGATAACCTTCAATGTTCCTTCATTATTAACTTTACCTGCATCATCTACTAATGTATGACAAGCAGAAATTGGCAATTTATTGGGATGCACAACTAAGCCTAAGTGATTCAACATACCTGTTAAATGTTCTAATCCTCTCAAATTACCAGCCCTACCCATTGCTACTCCAACCAATAGTGCTTTTTTCATTGAAAAAGTTTCTTTAGCTTTTCTAATAGAAAGGGCATCTAAAAATAATTTCAAAGCTCCTGGAATACTTCCGTTATATTCTGGACTGACGAAAACTATTTTGCTAGATGGTATCATCAAAGCATCTTGAACTTCTTTGACAGTATCACCAATGTTTGCTTCGCTATACATGGCAGCATTATACCATTCTGAACCTAATTTATCTAGTTCTAATAATTCCACACCTTCATTGGTTTTTGATCTTAAAACATCTACATAATGTTGTGCAAATTTAAGGGTATTTGAATTAGCTCTATTGGTTCCACAAATTACTGTTATCATTTATTTTTTTTATTTTTAATAATTAAAAAACTAATACTAATCTATAGTTAAAATTGTCATTTAATTCAAATGCTTTTTTTATTATACTTCGTTATTTT
>JAHDBK010000186.1 GCA_020630455.1 Saprospiraceae bacterium | reverse complement strand
ATATTAAAATAAAATTAACAATTTCATTAAAATTATAAAGAATTTTCTTTATTATTTTAATGTGTTATTAAATTTTTTTACTAAATTTAAAATGTCTTCAAGGCGAGCGATAGAAGAAATCCAATATTCAGGAATTGAAGAAGTACCATAATATAAACCAGCTAATCCACCCGTAACAGCAGCACTTGTATCAGTATCGTGTCCTTTATTAATCGCTCTGAGTACTGCATTAGAATAATTTGTAGAATGCAATAAACACCATAGGCTAGTTTCTAAAGTTTCCATTACATATCCTCCAGATTTGAGTTCATCATATGTGAGGTATCTGATATCGCTTTGGATGATATTTTGAAAATGACCTTGTTCGTATTTATTGAAATCAATTTTTTGCCACAATTGTTCTATTATATTTCTAGTATCTAAGTAAGCTTTAATTTTGTCATGACCATACATCAAGAATTCTGCATATTTAAGATAAATCATACAGCACATAGCTGCTCGAATATGACCATGAGTTAAAGCAGAAACATCCCATATAATATTGAATTGTTCTTGAATGGGTTTTCCTTTTAAGTAAAATAATAAAGGCATTATCCTCATTAAAGAACCATTTCCGTTCGTGTCTTCTTCGGACATATACTTCGTAATGAGGTATTCTTTTAATGTGCCATTAGTTAATTGTAATTCGAGCATGGATATTGCTTTGGAAGTGGTCATTCCTATATCAAAAACTTGATTATGAGCTGTCCATAATGCTGTTTTTTTCCAAAGAATGAATTTTTTAGCAATATCTTTATAATCCAATCCATTTAATAATGAATCTGTAAGACAAAGAGTGAGTGAACTATCATCAGACCAAGTACCTGGCGGTTGGTTATGAGTGCCATATCCAACCATGTCTTTGCAAGGATTGACCTTCATTTGATCCGCAGAACTGAATTCAAAAGGTACTCCAAGTGCATCGCCTACAATAATGCCCAAAATGGCATCTCTTACTTTATTGTCTTTTTCTAATAATTCTTTTATCATCATTAATTTGAAATGGAATGTAAATATACTCCTAAGCAAAGATATTACAAAAAAATCCTTATAATTCTAAAATTATAAGGATTTTAAATTAAAATATACTCTCAATTAAGCATTTAATTTTCTGAATCTTCAGGTTTGGGGACTTTTCTTTTTTCAGATTTTATAATCACTTTATTTTTTACTCGTTCCTTGGTTCTTTTTTCATTCAATTGTTTAACTAGTTCTTCAATATTAAGTTCCTTTTTATTTAAACTCCTATGCCAAGTTCTCACTATAAATTGAGCTTGGTCTTCGGGATGAGAAACTCCAATTTCTGTTTTTAGCCAATGAGATAAACGAGAACCTCCATGAAAGCCCCAATTCACAACAATCCATCTTTGTAATGAAAAATATGTTTTATAAGCAACCGTATCTTCATCAACTTGGATGAGTTTAGTTCTGGCAGCTTTATCTGTTAATCTATTTAATTCTTTAAAAGCATCTGTCAAGTCTTTTGGAATATAAATATCATTGATGGTTTCTTTTTTAATACGTCTATTATATTCCTTTAAATATTGGTCACCAGATTCAGGTGGTTGAGCATCTAAAAAAGAAACAGTAGATAAAAAAACAAGTAAGAAGAATAGATTTTTCAACGTTTTCATATTATTTATTAATTTTTTTCACAAAAATAACTGATTTTTAAATACAATATTTTAAACAAATCGTTAAAGTTATGTAAGTTCGCAGCTTATTTTTATAATACCCCTCTTTTATTTGGTTACATTTTTTATTAAAATTATTTTGATTGAATGAAATTTAAAGTTTTTCATATTATATTATTTACTCTAATTTTTGGCTTATCTAATTCATTATTAGCACAAGAGGAAACAAAGGAAAAAAGACCTTTTGAGTTAGATTTTAATTTCCAAGCATACCCAGCTGGTATAATTCCAGGCTTACAATTAGAGATAGGAGTGGGGACATATTACAAAAGTAGTTTAGGACTTAAAGTAGGTTATAATAGAGCAAGACGTAGAAATTGGGGGGAGCACGAAGACGAAAGAGGTGGAGGATTTGGTGGAGGAATTTTCTATAAATATTATTTATTAAATCCTAATAAACAATTGTATATTGGTGCAAGAACAGAATTGTGGAAAATGATTATCGATTGGAGAAATTCTGGTGATGATGAAAACCTTTGGACTGATGATGATATAGTTGGGTTTACGGATATTTTAGTTTTTCAGCCTACCTTGGAAATGGGATATAAATTTGTTATTCCCTTTAAAGAAAATAGCCATAATGCCTTAATTATTAATCCTAATATTGCTGCTGGTTGGGAACTTAATGTGATTTCAAAAGGGGATGATGTAGGTCAAGGCAGCATCGCATTGATAGGTGTGGATTTAGGTTTGAGGTTTTAGCAGTTATCAGTTACCAGTTATCAATGAGCAGTTAACAGTTATTTAGTTATCAATTATGTAACTAGAATGCCAAAATACATTAGACTTTATTACGAAAAATTGAGTATAGCTAATTTGTCTTTTTAATTTTATAAACTAATCCTTATGAATAAAAGCACTATATTTTTAATCTTATCAATATTTATGTTTTCGGCTTGTTCTCAAAATGACGATTACATTATTAAGTTAAGTTTAGCCGATAAAGAAAAAATTAATACTGATAAATTATCAGTTTTAGAAAAAGAATTAGCATTTAATTTTAAAACATTAGGTTTACCTATTCAAGATATAAATTTAGATGAAAGTCAAAGTATTATTAATATTTTCACTAAAGTATATAGCTCAGATAGCACAAAATTAGATGTAATTAAAAATGCAATTCAAGGCCCTTCTAATTTAAATTTATGGAATGTTTTTAAGAATAGTTATATCTTTTCTCATCAAGAATTAATTGATAGTATTCCCTTTTTTGAAGATTTTATTATTAATGATTTAAGAAATCCAGACTTTTTAATAGGTACTAGTACAAATCCAAATATATTAGAATTAGTTAAAGACTCATTGTCTATATATTTAAAGGATAAACAAAACTTAAGCTTGATGTGGTCAAAACAAAATTCTGATATGAATGGTAAACCCTTATATTATTTATATGCTATAAATAATTTGGGGCAGAATAAATCTTATATTGATGAACAAAACATACAAGATATTAAAGTTAAAACAACAGAATATGGTGAAATAAGTATAGTTATAAGTTTAGATGAAATAGGGAAGGAAGAATTTACAAGAATGACTAGAATTGCAGCAAATAATTATAATGTAATAGCGATTGAAATAGATAATCAAATTTTTTCGGCACCTATGGTAAGAAGTGAAATTACAGGTGGTGCTTTTTCTGTTACTAGTAACTTTGATGCAAATGAAGCTTTAATGTATAAGTCTATGCTAGAATTTAAAAAGGTATCTCATCCTCTAAAATTAATAAGCATTGAAAAGATGACTAATTAATATTCATGCTCAATAGATTCAAAGAAAATATCACTTTTTTAATTCCTTTTTTATTATTTATAATAATAAGTATTTTCATACTATTGAATTATGAACAAGGAGATGCACTTAAATATTTTTCTAATAATAGAACTACTTTTGGAGATGATTTTTTTAAAATAGTAACTCAATTAGCTGAAGAAAAAATATATATTTTACTTATCTTATTAGCCTTGTTTTTTGTCTCGTACAAATTGGCCATCATGATTCCTACAATGGCATTGACCGTTATGATTTTATCTTATGGATTAAAACAGTATTTTTTTAAGAGACGGCCTGTTCTTTACTTTAGAGAAATGGATTGGTTAGATGAAATTAATTTTGTGGATGGTGTTCATGTCATCGATGGCAATAGTAGTTTCCCGAGTGGACACACAATGTCTGGCTTTGCATTATTTGGGCTTATAAGTTTATATTTTAAAAATAAGATTCTATCTTTTATTTGCTTAATCTTCGCTTTATTGGTAGGTATATCAAGAATTTATTTATTTCAACACTTCGTAAAAGATGTTCTTTTTGGAGCTGTCTTAGGCGTTTTAGTTGCTTATATAATTGATTATATTTTTAATATTAATAATAATAAAAATCATTGGTGGAATAATAGATTAATAGATAGATTAAAGAAAAAATAAATAGCATGATTTCTCATTTTTATAAAAAAATCTCTTTATTAATCCTTCTTTTTCCTTGTTTTTTAAATGCACAAGATACGGATTCAATTGATTTAGATTTTGCTGGTTTTTTTTATTTAGATTCTGTAGTGATTACGGCACAAGAACAAGGTTTTGATGTAAATGAATTCATAGAGATGGTTCAAAATGACCAATCATTTTATCTCGCTTTTAAAAATTCAAGATTTATCTCTTTTGATGCTCAAAATGATATTGAAATGTTTGATAAAAAGTCAAGGTCAATCGCTTCATATTTCTCTCAAAGCCAACAAATTTATGATGGAGAATGTAGAACAATGACCTTTTCTAATGAAGATGTATCTGGGAAAGTATATAAAAAGCAAAAGCAAAAAGTTTTTAAATATTATACTATGAAAATGTATGATAGACTTTTTTTTACTAAAGGAAAAAAATGTGGGAAAAATAATCAAAACTCCAACATACATATAGATGAAGATGCCAAAGGAATGGAGAAATATGTCAATCAATTAAAGAAATTGATTTTTAGTCCTGGTAAACGTATAGACTTACCTCTCATAGCAGATAAAACAGAGATTTTTAGCGAAAAAATGAGACCTTTCTATGATTATTCTATTCTTTCAAAAGAGTATAAAATGGATGACAAAGTGATTGATTGCTATGTATTTACTGTTCAAGTGAAAGATGAATATAAAAATGATAAAAAATCTACAGTGATTAGACATTTAGAAACCTATTTTTCTAAAGAAGATTTTCAAGTGTTGGCTAGAGATTATCAAGTAAAATACTTTGGAACATTATTCGATTTTGATGTATTTATGCATATAGATTTAACGACTAAAAATAATCAATATCTTCCTACCTTTATCCAATATGATGGATGGTGGAATGTGCCTTTAAAGAAAAAAGAAACAGCTAAATTTGAAATTCTATACTATTACTAATTATACTTTCAATTTATTACTATTTTTGTAAAAACAAATCATAAAAACTAACAAAAATGAATTTAACAAAAGACTTTACTGATTCTTTATTAATTATTACAGGTATATCTTTAGCTATCGCCCTTCTTCATATAGGCATTATTTATTTTAATACTATTGATTATAGTACCTCTTATACAATTTTTTATTACATTTCGTCATTGGCTTTTTGGGGAATGGTAGCTCAAATTACTAAAGATTTCAGAGCTCCTTTAATTGCCTTAGCAATAATTATAATACCTTCAATAATAGTGGAGTTTATTAATGTAGAAAATATACTACTTCGAGTTTTCTTATTTAATATATTTCCTTTTATAGCATATGTAACTTATGGTTTTTTAACTTTTGGAAATACTTTTGCTTCATATACAATGGGATTGTTTGGATTAGCTATAGTTGGTATATATAGATATGTATCTATGGAAAGTGGTTTTGAAGACATATTTAGAGAATTAGATTGGTTGAGAATGGAATTTGTAATTGAAGATGATCGAACATCATCTCTATATTTAGCTTCTTTTTTTGTTATGAAATTAGGCTTAATTATGAATTTTATACTCTTTTGGTATGTATATTCCTATTTGAAAGTGAACAATAATAAATTTGATTTTTCCTTCAAGAGAACCCAGTTATTTGGTAATATGAATCCAATTACTTTTTCTATAATTTTTTGGGTTTTTAGAATATTTATAATGAGTTCTGTTGTTAGTGTTGGTAATGTAGCTTTTAGATTTAGAGATAACTTTTTTGTAACAGATATCTTTTTTATTACTATAAGTTTGATAGGTGTTTATCTTCTTTTTTCTGTATATAGAAATTTCTTATCCTCGTACTTTGTACAAAGAAAAAGATACACTTCTTGGTTTTATTTATTATTGAATATACCCATTATTAATATATTTGCTTGGTTAATATTATTAGTTTCAAGAGATGAACCCATAGACCAATATAGAAGAGGAGTAAATGTTGAAGATTATTCAGATAAAAGTAATTCTAGAATTAAAAATGACGCCTTTTTTCTTCAACGATTATTTCATGTTGAAAATAGAAATGCAGGTATAAAAGTATTGATAGTGATTCTTGTGATTCTATCGTTATTAATAACACTTGTAGCACAAATGTCTATGGGAATGGCTAATCCAATAATAATCGTAGGTTCACTTCTTTCATTTATATTTTTAATGTGGATGTTTAATGCTGAAAATGCGGTGTATTATATCTTCGGATTATATTGTATAATTTTTTTAGTATTTCCTTTTGTAGGATTAGATTCTAGACAATTTCAATATTCTTCACTTACCTTATTTGGAGTGGGGCAGTTGATGTACATTTTACCTTTATTTCATTTTGATTGTCTTCAATTTTATGATAATAATGAAAATGATTTAGATAGTGAGTTGGACGAAGTATTGGAGCATTTGATTTAGAGAGAGATACAATAAAGATAAAGAAATCTCTTTATTTTACAATAAAATTCATAAACCATGTTTTTAACAGAAAAGTTCTTGAAAACTCTAAACTTAATTTCTATTGCTTTATTATTGATGTTTATTATTGAAGGAACTTTAATTATATATGGAACGAGTACAGTTGGTGTTTCATATTTTATTAATTACATAATTTTTTGGATAGCATTAAGCATTGCAACAGATCAAAAAAAAGCAGCTTTTATAGGCATTTTAACATATATAGTTTATGTTTTTTTTATAAATATTTTTAATGCTATAGTATTTATAGATCTGTTTCAAAATAGACTAGTTGATTTGTTTTTTGGTACGATTAGTTTTTTTGTATTTGGGACAATTGCATTTAAAAATCTAAAAAAAGGATTGGTATTATACTTAATCACATTCCTTATTTTTAGTATTGAAGAACTTTTTTCTAAAATTGATTATTTCAATCCAAATACTTATTCCTTTTTTGATTTGATTTTAAATGATATGTATGATTCTGATTATAATTATTATATAGTAGGTTTTTTTATTTTACTTTTTCAAAAACTATCTTTAATTACAAGCTTT
>JAHDBK010000185.1 GCA_020630455.1 Saprospiraceae bacterium | reverse complement strand
ATTTATATATAAAAAATAAATTTAATTTAAGACCACACTAAAACACGCACAAATAACTGAACACCAACTACTTATAAAAAACACACCATTACACTCACTTCAACACACAATATATTATTTTTTTTTATAATAAATACATAAAGTATTGTCACTTAAAATTCTAAAAAAATGAATTTTTCGAAATAAAATTTTGCTTTTAATCATATTGTGACGTATATTAGTGTTATCAAAGAATTGAACAAAGAGAAAACAGAAAACAAAACTATTAATAACACACACGTTTTTTAACGCCTTCCCGAAGCTTTCTATAGATATTATCTATAGGATTAAGAATATAACTTTATTAAACGATTTAACAGCAAAACACTACCTACTATGAGAAAAGTACTAATTCTAACTTTCTTTCTGCTATATGTAGCGGAAATGCTTTGGGGAAAGGCAGCTGAAATAGACGCTCCTACTTTCTTTAGTTCTTATGCTCCTTTAGCAAAAGAGGAAATGAGAACTAATAAAATTCCTGCGAGTATAAAATTAGCTCAAGCAGCCTATGAATCTGGCTGGGGAGAATCAGAACTAGCAACTAATGCTATTAACTATTTTGGTATTAAGTGCAAGTCTAATTGTGAAAACGCATATTACAAAGTAGATGATGATAGAGATGCTAGTGGAACATTAGTTCCTTCACCTTTTAATGTCTACACCTCTGTTGAAGAATCTTTCAAAGCGCATTCTGAATTCTTAAAAAGCAACTCTAGATATAATTTTCTTTTTGAAGAATTAGATATAACAGATTTTGAAGGATGGGCTAGAGGATTACAAAAAGCAAAATATGCTACGAACCCAAATTATGCTAATACCATTATTAGAATCATTAAAGAGTATGAATTATTTCAATATGATTATCAAGTAATAGGAACTAGTTTTACTTTAGATACATCAATTACTGATGCTCAAAGTCAAATGCTTGAAGCGGCTAAACCTGGATTCGTAGTTCAAGAAAACATGGATAATAATTATTCTCCTCAAAATATAAAGCATGAGGATGGAACTTTAACTACTAGTCCTAGTTCAAATGCAACAATCAGCCCTGAAAACCCAAATAATTCTTCCGAATATGATGCTCCTAAGCCAGAAGGATTAACTCAATCTTCTTTTGAAGAAGTTCATGGTGAATTAGGACAACCCGTAGATATTGAAAATTATAAATCATTTAATGAAAAAAATATAGAAATAGATGCAGAATATCAAGTATTATTGAATTCTGATGTAGAAAAAAACTCCGAGGCTAAATCATCTTCAGCTAAAACGCTTAATGATATTGAACACAAAGACATGATAGATGGAGGTCTCGAACCTAGATAAACAAAAAAGTACATAATAATAAGATTGGTTTTTAAAGGTTAGTTATCAAGTCGCTTGTAAGAGACAAGCGGCTTTTTTTATTATCTTTGTTTCCCTATATCAAATTCTTATGAAAGAAAAAAAAATATCATGGTGGGCTTTATTCAAATGGGCATTTGTTGACAATAATGACAACAGCTATACTTCTGAAGAAAAGAGCCGATTTTATGACCGCTTAGCCAAGCAATATTTTCATAGAGACAGACTCGCAAAATTCATTAGTGATTATACTGACAATATTTTTTCTAATAAAGATATAAAAATTTGCGAAAGAGCTGGCGGAAGCGGAATAATAACAAAAATTCTTTATAATAATGGTTATAAAAATATAAGGGTTTCTGATTTAAGTGAATCTCAACTAATCGTTTTAAAAGAAAAACTAACTGATATAGAAATCGTTGTAGAGGATTTTAATCAAATCATGTCTGAGGTAAAAGACAATAGCTTTGATTTAATTTTTCAAACGGGTGCTACTCGATTCATGACTAAAGAAGGTCAAATTACTTATATCAAAGAAGCTGCTCGTACTCTTAAAGATGGTGGTTTGTTGTATTGGCCAGTCATGTGGGTTGAAGTACCTCTCGCTTTGCTAAAAAAAGGATTTAAAAGTCCTAAAACATTATCTATATCTATTCGAAAATTATTAAAAAAAGAAAACCTAAAGGTCATTGATAAATCAATACTTATACATGGCAAATTAGGCTTATTGACTACAACCTTTCTTATTATACAAAAAGGAAATCATCAAAATATAAAACCATCCAGTCCCCTACCCTCTTTTCAGTTTTTAAAAGCAATCCAATAATGCCTATCCGATTTGTACAACATAAAGAAATCGACACCAAAAAATGGGATTATTGTATTGATATGGCTACCAATGGAATGCCTTATGCTTATTCTTGGTATTTAGATATTACCTGTAATAATCAATGGGCAGCTCTTGTTTTGAATGATTATGAGTGTATCATGCCTTTGCCCTTTAATCGCAAATTTATTTTATTTCCTCAAATTTACAATCCTTTATTCTCTCAACAATTAGGTGTTTTTGGAAAAGATATTAATAATAAAATTATACTTGAATTTATCCAAAATATTCCTAAGCGATTCAAAAGAATCCACCTTAAATTTAATGAAGAAAATTATAACGTTTTAGAGCATAAAAGTATTCTAAAACCAAGACTAAATATGTACATTGATTTAAATAATGATTATGATTTCTTATTCAATAATTATTCAAAATCACTTAAAAAAAGAATCAAAAAAGCAATTGATTATAATAGTGTCCAAATTGAAAACAATGTAGAAGAGCACCTCCGTTTTTATTTAGATAATCTAGTAGACAAAATTAAATTTAATAAAGAAAATTCTTTATTAATAAAAAAATTAATACACAAAATAATCGAAAAAAAGAAGGGTAATATTTACACTACTTATAACCAAAACCAAGAAAAAACTTCTTCCAATTTATTCCTTCATTCTAATAATAGAATCATCAACTTAATGGGAGCGACTAACCTCCTTGGAAAAGATATATTCTCCCACCACTTTATATTGGATTATATCATAAAAGAAAATGCCAATAAAAACCTAATCCTAGACTTTGAAGGTTCTGAAATCAAAGGAGTTCAAAAGTTCTTTCAATCTTTTGGTGCACAAATTGTTTATTATGGAAAACTGGAACAGTGAACAGTGAACAGTTATCAGTTATCAGTTATCAGTTATCAGTTATCAATAATTCGTCATTTAAAAAAGTAGTAAAAATTTTATTTCTAACAAGTGAATAATAAAAAATATTCTTTATTATTCACTTGTTAGAAAAATCCAATGTCTTTAGTATATTATCTGATTATCTAAATATAAATATTCCATTGATAACCAATGACTGACTAAAGTCCTGCTTTTTTAGATATTTCCATCATTCTATCAATAGGTAATTTTGCTCTTTCGATAATTGCTTCATCGATATGAATTTCAGGTAATTCATGCTCCATACACAGATACAATTTTTCTAAAGTATTCAATTTCATATGAGGGCAATCATTACAAGCACACATATTATTTGGAGGAGCTGGAATGAATGTTTTGTCAGGAGATTTCTTTTGCATTTGATGTAAAATACCTGCTTCAGTAGCTACTATAAATTCAGTAGCATCCGATTCTTGGGTATATCTCAACAATCCACTCGTACTTCCAATATAATCGGCTATTTCTAATAAATGCGGTTCACATTCTGGATGAGCGATGAATTTAGCATCTGGGTGACGCAATTTTAATTTAACGATTTTTTCATGACTGAATATTTCATGAACCATACATGAGCCATTCCACAAAATCATTTCTCTTCCTGTTTCTTTTTGTAAATAGGCACCTAAGTTTTTGTCTGGTGCAAAGATAATCGGTGTATCTTCGGGTATGCTATCAATAACATATTTAGCATTACTCGATGTACAAACGATATCCGTCATTGTCTTTAATGCGGCAGTACAATTGATATAACTCACAACGACATGGTCAGGATGTTTTTCCTTAAATTTTTTAAATATTGGCGCTGGACAAGATTCTGCTAAAGAACAACCTGCTTTCAAATCAGGTAATAATACCTTTTTTTGAGGATTGAGGATTTTGGCAGTTTCCGCCATAAAGTGTACTCCTGCAAATACGATGATATCTGCATCTGTTTCGGCAGCTTTTTGAGCTAATTGAAGACTATCTCCAACATAATCAGCCAAATCTTGTATTTCACTCTCTTGGTAATAATGAGCCAAGAGAATCATATTTTTCTCTTTTTTTAATCGGGTAATTTCTTCTTCTAATTCAATAGTTGGGTCAACATCTACATCCAAATATCCCTTAGCATCTAATTTCTTTTTGGCTAATTCTAGCAAATCTTGCATTTCTTTCTTTTTTTATTTAAAATTCAAAAATAAGGTCTTTATTTGACTATGGCAAATATATTTGAATTTTTACTTAGTTTCAAGGCTAAACGATTTAAAGTTTTATTAAAATTGAAAAAATAATACTTTGGGAAAGTAATAGATGTTTTTACGAAAAATTGATTATAACCAAATTGTCTTTTTATTTATCTTTCAACCAACCCGTTATGCTCATTCTATCCTTAAAAGAAGTCAAAACTTCGTGTTCCAATTCGTCACTTTTAAAAAAAACGCATCTTTTTCCGATAGGTTCGATTTTAAGCGTTTTATTCGGCAGATATAAAAGCAATTCGCCGCCGTCTCCTTCTTTCCATTCATTATTCAGATAGCAAATAATGGAAAATTTTCTACCGGAATCAGATTTAAAACGGTCTATATGTTTTTTATAAAATGCACCTTTTTGATAAAGAGCATAGTGCATTTCATAGCTAATTAAGGAAGTAAAACAAGTCTTGTTCAAATATTGTATAAATTCTTCAATTAGAACGATAAATGCTTGTTCGGTTTGAACATTGACTTTTTGAGTCGGCAACCATCTGATTAAATCCCTTCTAATTTCGGAATTAGTCTGAAAAAAATCGGATTGACCGATCCCTGCTTGTTTTAATAAATCTTCTTCTTGAAAATAGAGTATCTTCTCAGTTAATTTGGCAAGCATTTCATCATCGATAAAATCATCTACTACACCAAAATTATCGCTTATCAAACCATCAATAAGCGACTCATATTTTTCCAACATGAATTACAATAATTAAAATGAAAAATTAAATTAGGCGAGATGTCAGTTGACATCTAAAGTTTCATTTCCTGGAAACGAATACTTTTTTAGGTATTTTTTATTACTTATTATTACAATAATAAAATAAATTCTTTATCTTTTAGGTGAAAAAATTTATTTCATCCTTTCATTTTTGTTTTTAAAATTTGAATTAAAATATTTTCATTCATTTAGTACAAAGTCTAAATCAAGTCAAAACCCATCAAATCGGATAAATGGTATTTTATCTTAGTTTTCACTTCATCTACATCTACTTTTTCTTGTCCTAATTCAAGGGCTAATGAAGTCACTCCTTTACTATCATCATTGATACCACAAGGTATGATATTTCTAAAATAAGTCAAATCAGTATTGACATTCATAGCAAATCCATGCATGGTTACCCAGCGACTGAGATGAATGCCTATTGCACAGATTTTACGCTGTGGAAAAAGACTTGTTTTATCTAACCAAACACCTGATAATCCTTCAATCCTTCCTCCTTCAATTCCATATTCAGCCAGAGTTCTAATGACTGCTTCTTCTAGGATGCGGACATATTTATGGACATCTGTAAAAAAATATTCTAAATCCAAAATTGGATAAGCAACTATTTGTCCATAACCATGATAAGTAATATCTCCACCTCTATTAATAGGGAAAAAATCAATATCTTTTTCCTTCAATTCTGCTTCACTCATCAATACATTATCCATAGAACCTCCTTTACCCAAAGTATAGACGTGATGATGCTCACAAAAAACTAAATATTGTTCTTGTTTTTGCTTATCTACTTCATTTTCAATCTCTCTATTCGCTTTTTTAATAGCCCTTAAACGATGGTGTAATTCCATCTGCTTATCCCATGCTTCTTTATAGCGAATTTGCCCCCAGTCTTGAAATTGTACTTTCACCATGATAGTATTGAGTATTGAGATTTTTTGCAAAAATAATAAAATGCAATAATAAGACTTGATGATATTAGTTTTATATTTGTAAATAAATATTAAAACTATTAGATAATACTAGACTTTCAGATAATAGACTATAGACGTTAGACTTTTATAATAAGTAAAATTTTTACCACTTTATTAAAAGACAAACTAACAAAATTTAGATACTTACTATTCTATACTCAGTACTCAAAAAATGGAAAGAAAATATATACACGGTTATAGCGAAGAAGAACAAAATCGCTTAATTGAGCAAGCTAAAATATTGGCTCCTTATGTTTTTGATGGTTTAGATTTGAATATTTATAATAATCTATTAGAGGTGGGGAGTGGTGTAGGTGCTGAAACGGTTTTAATGCTTGAAAAATATCCCAACATCCATATAACCGGATTAGAAATAGAAGAAGTACAAGTCCAAAAAGCTCAATATTTTTTATCTCAACAAACTCAATATAATAATCGTTATCAATTTGTACATGGAGATGCTGGAGATAGTAATCTGAATTTGGCAAAAAATCACTATGATGCAGCTATTTTCATCTGGGTTTTAGAGCATGTTTATGAACCTTTAAAAATTTTAAATAATATACAACAATATCTCCGTCAAGGAGCTAAGGTATTTGCCATAGAGGTATTTCATAGTTCTTTACATCTATTTCCTGATTGTCCAAATATGATGGAATTTTGGCAAAGGGGAATTGAATACCAAACTTCTATACAAGGTGATGCTAATATTGGACATATTTTAGCTAATTTATTCAAAGATGCAGGATATAAAAACATCAAAAGAAAGGCATATCCCATGCATTTTGGGAAGGAAAACCCAAGAGAACGAAGCATTTTATTAAATTACTGGTGGGCATTGGCAAAAAGTGCTGTTCCGAATATGATGAAAGCAGGATATTGTACAACTGAATTATGGTCTAAAGCCGAACATGAAATCAAAAATCTATTACAAAATGATGATGCTATTTTTTATTATTCTTTTGTAAAGATAGAGGGGGAGGTGTAAGTAGAGTTTAGATTTTAGACAATAGACACAAGACATTAGATTTCCCCAAATAATAAAGAGATTTCTTTATTATTTTAAATATTCAACTAATTTTGTACTATTGCATTATTAATACAGAAATGTCAA
>JAHDBK010000184.1 GCA_020630455.1 Saprospiraceae bacterium | reverse complement strand
AGAGCAACTGACTTCTAATCAGTAGGTCGCAGGTTCGAATCCTGCCGGAATCACATCACAACAAAGCAGTAATACAATTTGTATTGCTGCTTTTGTTTTTTTAATAACAACTAATTTATTGGCTTAAAATTTAACTCTTACTTTCTTTTTTATAGATTTGTACTAAATCAATATGATAAATTATTTATGTCAAATCAAAAAACAAACAAAAATCACTTAAAATATCGTTTTCCTCCTATAATAATCGGTACAATGAGGTTAGGTAATTGGGGGGCTAATCTAAGTACCCAAGAAAGAGAAAAATTTATAGATGCTTGTATTGATAGAGGATTGACTCATTTTGATCATGCAGATATCTATGGTCATTATACAGAAGAAAATCTGTTTGGCAAAGTTATAAGAAGAAGACCTGATTTAAAATCTAAAATACAAATTACAACTAAGTGTGGGATTAAATTAGTAACTCCTAATCGACCTACTCATGCTATAAAATCTTATGACACCTCAAAAAATCATATTATTCAATCCGCAGAAAATTCTTTAAAAGAATTAGGGCTAGATGTCCTAGATATTTTATTGATTCATCGTCCAGATTATTTAATGAATCCGCATAAAATTGCTGAAGCAGTTGAACATCTTAAAAAAGAAGGTAAAATTATCCATTTTGGAGTTTCTAATTTCTCTACTTCACAATTTGATCTATTAAATAGTTATACTCCTTTAATTACCAATCAAGTTGAAATTTCTTTATTGCATCTCTATGCTTTTGAAAATGGAACTTTGGATCAATGTATAAAAAATGGAATTCGACCAACAGCTTGGTCCCCTTTTGGCGGAGGTTTATTATTTGGTCAATCTAAGGAGGAAAAAATTATTAATATTCAAAAAGAATTACAATTATTATCTAATCAATATAATGCTTCAATAGATCAATTATTATTGGCTTGGTTGTATAAACATCCATCTAGAATTATTCCTATATTAGGGAGTACCAAAATAGAACGAATAGATTCTGCTTTGAAATCTTTAGATATACAGATTAGTCGAGAGGATTGGTATAAATTATGGCAAGCAGCCAAAGGGCATGAAGTTGCCTAATTTTTTTAAATAATATACCATTTATATTAAAATAAAAATTATTAAAAATTAATTATAAAAATGAAAAAACCACCGATTACAATTAGGTCACCTCACTTGGAAGGTGCAGAAGTGGCTTGGTTTGCTCCCCTTTGTAATGGAGATGATGAATTCTTAGGTCGTCATGATATTCGTTATAAAAGTGATTGGGCAAATACTTCTAATATTTTGCTCACAGCAGATAGATTGGGTTATAGAAATATCCTTTGTCCTTCTTCTTATCAAGTAGGTCAGGATACTTTGACTTTTGCATCAGCTATCGCTCCTTTGACTTCTAATATCAATATACTAGCAGCTATTCGGTGTGGAGAATTACACCCGCCTATGTTGGGTAGAACTATTGCAACTATTGACCATATTTTAAAAGGTAGGTTTACCATTAATATCATTTCTTCTGATTTGCCAGGCACTCAATTAGAGTCAGCAGCACGGTATCAACGTTCTAGGGAAGTAATTGAGATATTAAAACAAGGTTGGACACAAGATTATATTGATTTTAAAGGAGAATTTTATAATTTACAATTAGATACAACTGCACCAATGAAAACTTACCAACAAAATGGTGGCCCTTTATTGTATTTTGGTGGATATTCTCCTGCGGCTGTAGACCTGTGTGCTGAACACTGTGATGTTTATCTCATGTGGCCAGAAACGGAAGAACGTTTATTAGAACTCATGAAAAATATGAGTGAAAAAGCAGCTCAATATAATAGAAAAGTAGATTTTGGACTAAGGGTGCACGTCATTGTAAGAGAAACAGAAGAAGAAGCTAAAGCAGCAGCAAGTAGATTAATGTATTATGTGGATGATGTCAAAGGCAAAGAAATTAGAGAACGGGCTTTAGATGCTCATTCCTATGGCGTATCTCGACAAGCAGAAATGAGGAAAATTGCTAGTGATGATGGTTTTGTAGAGCCTCATTTATGGACAGGAATCGGAAGGGCTCGTTCGGGCTGCGGAGCAGCAATAGTAGGAAGCCCAGAACAAGTATTGGCTAAAATTCAAAGGTATATGGATATGGGAATCAGGGCATTTATTTTTTCTGGCTATCCACACGAAAGCGAATGCAAATTATTTGCTCATTATGTATTACCTAAAATAAAAACATTCTCTATGCCAGAGGCACAAGGAAGAATTCCTAATATTCCTCCTCAAACACCTCTTGCAGCAGGTATAAGGTCATAATTTTATTTGAATAAAAACACAATTTCAACCAATGGATTTAATCATTGTATTAGCATATTTCACCATTATATTTTTAATCGCTATTAGAGGAAGAGTTTCCAAAGAAGCTACTATTGAAGAATATTTTCTCAGTTCTCGTAGTTTAAATTGGTATTCTATTGCTATTTCTACTATCGCCACTAATATTGGAGGGAATCAATTATTATTGATGATGGGGTCTGCTTATTTGTATGGTATTGCCCAAGGAAGTTTTGAAATTAATGCTATTCAAGGAATTTTGATGGCTGCCTTTATTTTTGTACCCTTATTTTTAAAAGAAAAAGTCATTACCGTTACTCAATATATTCAAAAGCGATTGGGTAGAACAGTTGGGCTCTTATATAGTTTGGCTAATTTGGTGATGTTTTCAACATTGATTTTAGGCTCTGCCTTATATTTGGGTGCTTACGCTGCTGACTTAGTTTTTGAAGATTATTTATCTGTAATAAGTGAAGATAGATTTACAAGAGTGAGCATTTTAATTGTAATTCTAGGAGTTTTCTCTGCTATATATACTTATTTAGGCGGTTTGAATGCAGTAGTTAAAACAGATTTGATTCAATTTGCGATTATAATAATTGGAGGAATTGCTATTCTTAAAGTATCAATAGAGCATCTAGGAGGATGGAGCCAGTTGTATATTCAAACTCCTGAAAAAATGCACTTATACTTACCCGCTGATCACGAAAAACTTCCTTGGACTCACATGCTGGGTTTATTTTTATTAAATATTAATTATTGGTGTGCTAATCAAACCATTATGCAACGTTCTTTAGCGGCTAAAAGTTTGAGACATGCCCAAATAGGATTAATGGCTGGTGGTTTAATGAAATATGTTATGGCTGTATTGGTCGTTGTTCCTGGGGTTGCGTTGTATGGTATACTCAAGGAAAACGGTTTAGAAGACCCAGACATGGCATTCCCATATATTGTCAATAATTATTTGCCAACGGGTATTAAAGGTGTTATCGTTTGTGCTCTTTTTGCTTCTTTGATGAGTACTGTGGATTCTACTTATAATTCTTTAGCAACATTATGGTCAATTGATATTTATAAAGGATATATCAATAAAAATGCTACAGATAAAGAGGTGGTAAGAGCAGGTAAATTAACAATTTTAGTTACCTTATTTACAGGTGTAATTATGGGTATTATTTTATTTTATCTGAAATTAGAAGATTTAAAGAGTGCTTTCACCCATACTTTAAATGAATTGAGGTATTATATCAATTCTGGTATAGTAGTACTGATTTGTACAGCCGCATTTGTATTGATACCCAATAGAAAAGCCACACTTATTGCTTTCTTGATTACGATTCCATTGCATTTGATTTTTATTTACACCATGCCAGATTTGAATTATATACTAAGGGCATTTTTTGTAATCGTAACTGCTTTTATTTTTGTATTAATATTTAGTGCAAAAGGTGGTTTTAGAAAATGGAAAGATTTAATTCAATATGAAGAACCAAAAGATTTGATTTGGGGAGGATTGTTATTATTATCATTAATATTAATTCATGTTGTTTTTTATTAAATAGACCTTATTCTCAAAATTTTTATGAAAGGAAAAATAAAGATTTTTAAGCTAATCAAGGAACGCCCGCAGCCTAATAGCCATAGCTATTAAGGCGAGGACGTAACGCAGAGTTGCTTAAAAAGATTATTTTGATCCATAATATTTTTTTGGGAATAAGGTCTAATAATTAGACTATAAGATAATAGATTGTAGACATTAGACTTCTTAAATGATTTCTTTTGTCCTACTAATTAATAAAGAACTTTCTTTATTATTAATTAAAATCTAACATCTAATGTCTATAGTCTTTTATCTATATACATTTAAAATATGAAAAAAAAATGGTGGAAAGAAAGCGTCATTTATCAAATTTATCCTAGGAGTTTCAAGGATAGTAATGGTGATGGAATAGGAGATTTAAGAGGCATTATCGAAAAATTGGATTATTTACAATGGTTAGGAATTGATGTAATTTGGATTAGTCCTATTTTTAAATCTCCTAATGACGACAATGGATATGATGTAAGTGACTACTGCGATATTATGCTTGAATTTGGTAATATGAATGATTTCGATGAATTACTAAAAGGCATTCATCAAAGAGGTATGAAAATGATGTTGGATTTAGTACCTAATCATAGTTCAGATGAACATTATTGGTTTCAAGAATCTCGTAAATCTAAAGACAATCCATATAGGGATTATTATATATGGCGAGACCACCCTCCTTCCAATTGGGCTTCTTTTTTTAGTGGTTCGGCATGGGAGTATGACGAAGTAGCGAAGGCCTATTATTTGCATTTATTTTCTAAAAAACAGCCAGATTTAAATTGGGAAAATCCTAAAGTTAGACAAGAGATTTATGATGTTATGCATTTTTGGTTTAAAAAGGGCGTGGACGGATTTCGTATAGATGTATTGCCCTTTATTTCCAAGAGATTAGATTTCCCAAACATCAATCCTCAAAATTTTGCTCAGGCAGTAGATGAAGTATATGCCAATGGTCCTAGACTTCACGAATTTTTACAAGAGATGTATCGAGAAGTTGCTTCAAAATACGATGTCATGACTATGGGGGAGGGGATAGGTGTCAAAGCACATCAAGCATTAGATTATGTTGATGAAGACAGGAAAGAACTCAACTTGCTCTATCATTTTGAGCACGTTACTATGAATTATGGCGAAGGAGGTAAATACGACCCTGTTCCTTGGAAATTATCTACTTTCAAACAAATATTCAAGGACTTTGATACTGCCGTTTCAAATAAAGGTTGGATCGCTTTGACTCTAGATAATCATGATTTCCCTAGAATGGTTTCTCGCTTTGGAAATGATAAGGAATATAGAATGGAATCTGCTAAAATGTTGGCAATGTTATTATTGACACTTAGAGGATGCCCTTGTATTTATCAAGGGAGTGAAATAGGCATGACCAATGTCAAATTTGATTCCTTGGATGAATATGACGATATCGAAGTGAAAAATATACATAAAGAATGGAAAAAAGAAGGTAAAAATCTTAAGCAATTACTCAAGGCAGTACAAGAACAAGGCAGAGATAATGCCCGTACTCCTATGCAATGGGACAATACCAATAATGCAGGTTTTACAAAAGGAAATCCTTGGCTTCCAATCAATCCCAATTATACCAAAATTAATGTTCAAGAAGCTTTAGAAGATAATAACTCTATTTTTTATTTTTATAAACAATTATTACAATTTCGCAAAGCGAATAAAACCCTCGTTTATGGCAATTTTGAATTATTTTTAGCTGATTCAGAACAAATTTTTGCTTATAAAAGACAAGATGATCAAGGCAATTTTATTATCATTCTTAATTTTTCTAATCAACAATTTCCTATTGCAGACTTTTCATTTCTTAATAATTATAAATGTATTTTAAGTAATTATTATATTAATAATGATATTTTAAAAGAATGGGAGGGGAGGGTATATGTTCAAAAACATAAGCATTAAAGATAAAGAGAATTTGGTATTATTATTGATAATTTTGATATGAATGAATATATTTGTAAATTTACATATAAGTAAAAATTAAACTTATCAAATTTAAGATAAGCATTGAGAAAGAATGACAACTAATTTGCCAAATATCGTTAAACAAATAGAAGAATACGTTCTTAATATTTATAATGAACAAGGGAACCATCGCCTTTTGTTTCACGATTATAGACGTACCATGAAAATCGTTCATCTAATAGAAGAGATGACGTTAGAAATGAACCTAAGCCCTGCTGCTGCCGAAAAAGAAATCGCACAAGTCAGTGCTTGGTTTGAACTTTTAGGATACATCAAAAATTTCAAAGATGTAGGGCCAACAGCTGCTCGCCTTGCTCAACAAATCTTACAAGATAAGGAATATGCTTACGATAAAATCAGTCGAGTGAAGTCTTGTTTGATGGATGCTGGATTGTCTTCTTTGTCACTAGAAGCTCAATTGTTTCATGATGCTAAATTGGCATATTGGAGTAATGATGATTTCATGCGTTTGTCTCCACTAATGCGTTTGGAAGAAGAGTTGCTTGGTGAAAAACAATACAGTCATTTAGAATGGGAAGAAGCCCAATTAGATAGATTGCTGGAGTCAAGGTATTATACCTCATTTGCTCAATTGACTTATACGCCTGTTTTACAGCAAAACATCATTGAACAAAAGAAAAAAACGGATACTTTAGCATTAAAAATCCAAAGAAAAAAGGCAAGTAATACACCGCTTCGCCATTTCCAAAGAATTGAAGAATCCAATACAAAATCTATACGTGGAGCTCAGACTTATTTTAGAGCAGTATATAGAAATCATATCAACCTTTCTACTATCGCCGATAATAAAGCCAATATGATGACAGGTATCAATGCTTTAATGATTTCTGTCGTCATTTCAATAATGTCATATAGTAATTTGTTATTTCATCATCCTCTGATGGTGGTGCCAATGGTTATATTTTTAATTTCTGCATTGGTTTCCTTGATATTTTCAATTGTATCTGCTTCGCCTCGTGTTACTAAAATGAAGGGCAAAGCCAAAGAGATTTTAAAGACAGGAAAGAACATTGCCTTCTTTGGTAATTTTACTTCGCTTTCCCTAGAAGAATATGAAGATGCAATTGATAAAATGCTTAGAGATGATGAATTATTGTACGGAAATATGAGCCGTGACCTTTACTTTTTAGGTATAACACTAGATATAAAGTTCAAATTATTAAGAATTTCTTATTTCGTTTTCTTAGGTGGATTTGTCGTCTCTGTTTTAGCTTTTCTTTTTGTTTTGATTACAACGAATTGATTTTTT